>CAZBZD010000050.1:0-11076 GCA_964496295.1 uncultured Rhodanobacteraceae bacterium
TGCGCGTAGAAGTGCGTGAGGTCGGGCACCAGGTCCTTGACCACCGGCATGTGCGGCAGCGGGTAGACCTTCACTTCCCTGCCGCAGTCCTCGATCGGCGTGATGCAGGCCAGCGTGTTGACGCCATCGATGTTCATCGCGCAGCTGCCGCAGATGCCTTCGCGGCAGGAACGGCGCAGGGTCAGGCTGGAATCGACTTCGTTCTTGATCTTCAGCAGCGCGTCCAGGACCATCGGGCCGCAGGCGGCCAGGTCCACCTCGAAGGTGTCCATGCGCGGATTTTCGCCGCTGTCGGGACTCCAGCGGTAGACCTTGAACGTGCGCGGCTTCTTCGCGTCCCTGGCCGGCCAGTGCTTGCCCGGCTTGATCCTGGAGTTTTGTGGCAGGGTAAATTCACCCATGGCTGGAACCCTTGTATCAGTGGGCGCGCGAAAACCCGCGCGCCATGCGGCAGGTGCCGCGGATCAATAGACGCGCTTGGCCGGCGGCACGGTCTCGACCTCGTCGGTCAAGGTGTAGCTGTGCACGGGCCGGTAATCGAAACGCGTCTTGCCCTTGTCGTCCACCCATACCAGGGTGTGCTTCATCCATTGCTCGTCGTCGCGGTCCGGAAAGTCCTCGCGCGCATGCGCGCCGCGGCTTTCCGGGCGCTGCTCGGCCGAATGCATGGTGCCCACGGCCTGGTCCAGCAGGTTGGCCAGTTCCAGCGTCTCGACCAGGTCGGAGTTCCACACCATGGAACGGTCGCCGACCTTGACGTCGGCAAACGAGTCGTAGACTTCGGAGATCTTGCCGCAACCTTCCTTCAGCGTTTCGGCGGTGCGGAACACGGCCGCGTCGTTCTGCATGGTGCGCTGCATGTTCAGGCGGATCTGCGCCGTCGGCGTGCCGCCGTCGGCATGGCGCAGCTTGTCGAAGCGGCCCAGGGCCTTGTCCAGCGCGCTGGACGGCAGGTCCTTGTGCGGCGCGTCGGGCTTGATGATCTCGGCGCAGCGATGCGCCACGGCGCGGCCGAACACCACCAGGTCGAGCAGCGAATTGGAACCCAAGCGGTTGCCGCCGTGCACCGACACGCAGGCCGCCTCGCCGATGGCGAACAGGCCCGGCACCACGGCGTCGTTGTCGTCGCCCTTCTTCTGCACCACTTCGCCGTGGTAGTTGGTGGGAATGCCGCCCATGTTGTAGTGCACGGTGGGCAGGATCGGGATCGGCTCCCTGGTCACGTCGACGCCGGCGAAGATGCGCGCCGACTCGGCGATGCCCGGCAGGCGCTCGTGGATGACCTCGGGACCGAGGTGCATCAGGTTCAGGTGTGCATGGTCCTTGTGCTCGCCGACACCGCGCCCCTCGCGGATCTCGATGGTGATGGCGCGGCTGACCACGTCGCGCGAAGCCAGGTCCTTGGCGCTGGGCGCGTAGCGTTCCATGAAGCGCTCGCCCTCGGAGTTGGTGAGGTAACCGCCCTCGCCGCGCACGCCCTCGGTGATCAGGCAGCCGGCACCGTAGATGCCGGTGGGATGGAACTGCACGAATTCCAGGTCCTGCATGGCAAGGCCGGCACGCATCACCATGCCGCCGCCGTCACCGGTGCAGGTGTGCGCGGACGTGCACGAGAAGTAGGCGCGGCCGTAGCCGCCGGTCGCCAGCACCACGGCCTGGCCGCGGAACACGTGCAGCGTGCCTTCGTTCAAGTCCAGCGCCAGCACGCCGCGGCACACGCCCTCGTCGTCGAAGATGAGGTCGGTGGCGAAATATTCGACGAAGAACGTGGCGTCGTGGGCCAGCGCCTGCTGGTACAGCGTGTGCAGCATGGCGTGGCCGGTGCGGTCGGCCGCGGCGCAGGTGCGCTGCGCGGTGCCCTTGCCGTAGTGCGTGGTCATGCCGCCGAACGGACGCTGGTAGATCCGGCCCTCGTCGGTGCGCGAGAACGGCACGCCGTAGTGCTCCAGCTCGATCACCGAGGCCGGCGCGTTCTTGCACATGTACTCGATGGCGTCCTGGTCGCCCAGCCAGTCGCCGCCCTTGACGGTGTCGTAGAAATGGAAGCGCCAGTCGTCCTCGCCCATGTTGCCGAGCGCGGCGGCGATGCCGCCCTGCGCCGCCACGGTATGCGAGCGGGTGGGAAACACCTTGGTCACGCAGGCGGCCTTGAGGCCCTTTTCCGCGAGACCGAACGTGGCACGCAGGCCGGCGCCGCCGGCACCGACCACCACCACGTCGTACTTGTGCTGTTGAACCTTGTAGCTTTCCATGAATTTCCTCAGAGCGTGCCCATGGCCTCCAAGTGCCTCGCGCCGGAATCTGTTTGCGCGCAAGACAAGGAGGAGCGAGAGAACGTATGTCGATACGTGACCGAGCAAGGACGCAGGATTGCGTGCAAACAGACCCGGCCCGGAGGGTTCGGCCTGAGTGGCCACCATGCGGCGGTGCGCAGCTTGCCCAGACAGCCAGTCTGGACTGCGCCACGCCCCACCACCTGGCGACCACTCAGGCCCAACGCGATGCACTTGGAGACCATGGGCACGCTCTAGCCCCCGAACGCGACACGCAACACCGCCAGCGCGCTGGCCAGCGCGAGCAACACGGCAAGGAACTTGATCACCACCGTCAGGACCACTTCCACCCAGCGGGTGTGGACGTAATCCTCGATGACCACCTGCAGGCCCAGTTGCGCATGCCAGAAGGCGGTGCAGACGAAAAGGATCATCAGCACGACATTCCAGGGCTCGGCGAGCATCCGGCGCGCACCGGCGTAGTCGCTGCCCAGCAGCGAGATCACCGTGATCACGAACCACAGGCCCAGCACGATCAATGCCGCCGCCGTCAGGCGCTGCACCCACCAGTGGCCGACGCCGGCATGGGCCGAGCCCCAGTTGCGCGCATGCTTCATCGGGTTGCGCGTGTCCGTCGTGTCGAAACCGGGCTGGCTCATGACCACGCTCCCTGCCAGACATAAAGCCATGCCACCAGGGCAAGGACCAGGCTGACGACGACCGACAACCAGCTCGAAGTCACGAATTGCGCCTGGTTGACGTTCTGCTTGCCACGCGACTTGATGCGATAGCCCATGCCCGCATCCTGCAGCAGGTGCCGGATGCCGTTGCACAGGTGGTAGAAGAACGCCCAGCTCCAGCCGATCAGCAGGATGATGCCGACGACGCTGCCGGCGCAGGCGGCGAAGGTCCGCCAAGCCTCTTCGCCGCTGGCCAGGGCCAACAGGCCCCAGGCCACCACGAGCAGGCCGACGGACATCGCGATACCGGTGGCGCGATGCAGGATGGAGGTCACCATCTGCACCTGCCAGCGGTAGACGCCCAAGTGTGGGGATAAAGGTCGCATGGTCTGGGCCATCGTGGCTATCCTTCGGTTGGAATCGCTGTTTGGGTGTCCTGCTCCGGACGGAATCTCAGAAGTCGATGCAGCGCCCGTTCTTTTCCCAGTCGCCGTAGCGGGTGGGATCGAGGCCTTGGCGCCGCTGCTTGTTTTCCCGGTCGAGGCGGTTCTTCCTTTCCAGGGATTCGCGCACGCGCGAACCGTCCGTGCTGGCGGAACGGGCTGCTTTGTCGGGATGAGGATTCTTGTCGGACATGGGCTTGAAAGCGCGCAAAAGATTAATACCTGTCTCAAAACAACACAATCTTGACACAGGCGTTTCATGTCTGCTGCCATCCCCGTCACCGCCCCGACATTTCCCGTCATGACTTGCCCGCGCGCCGAAACCCTGAGCATCCACGGTCCCGATGCCGTCGCCTTCGCGCACGCGCAGCTGGCCAGCGACGTGCGGCAACTGGAACCGGGCGCATGGCAATGGAGCGCGTGGCTGGATCCGCAGGGCCGGGTACGCGCGCTGCTCCAGGTCGCCTGCCGTGACGAACGGCACCTGCTGCTGCTGCTGCGTGGCGGAACGGCCGCGGACATGGCCGCCGGGCTGCGTCCCTACGTGCTGCGCAGCCGCGTCACGATCGCGGCCGGCGAGCCGCGGCAACTGGTGGACGCCGAACCCCGCACTGCCGACGCGTGGCGCGAGGACGACGACGGACTGGTGCTGGACGCGGGCCGGTACGCCATGCGCGTCACTTGCGTGCGGGGCGGAACGCAGGACTGGCGCCTGGCCGCCATCGAAGCCGGTCACCCGTGGCTGCCCGACGCCCTCTCCGGCGAACTGCTGGCGCCCGCGCTGTCGTTGCGACGCCTCGGCGCCGTCAGCCTCGACAAGGGCTGCTACCCGGGACAGGAAATCGTGGCCCGGATGCATTACCGCGGCGGCGGCAAGCAGCACCTGTGGCAAGTGGAAAGCGACGCGGCCCTGGCTCCGGGCATGCCGCTGACAACCGGCGACGAAACGTCGGGGCATGTCCTCGACGCGGCCGTCGACGCGAACGGAAAACACCGGGCACTGGCCGTCCTGCGCGACTCGGACAAGCCACTGGAAACGTTCGACGGTGCCCGGGGTCGGCTCTTCGAAGTCAGCAGAATCAACGAGTTGTAAACGATTCCGGCCATGTTCGACCCGGAACGCAAGCTGAACAAAACACAACAAACGCTTGCAAAAGTGCAAATCGAACGTTAAGTTTCGCGCAACATTTGCAACACGCACGTGAATTGCGTGTCTCAATACCGCGGTCATCGGGTTCTCCCGGACTACCGGACAGGCGCGAAAACCGCGCCGCGGATCGTGTCCACCGACCGCGCATCGCGCCGGCAGATGGCCGGCGCAACGACGACAGCCAGTCGCCATGCCATGCCTTGTCGGGTCCGACGCCACCGTTTCGGCGCGGCGTCGACATGCGCGGGCAAGGGGCCGGCCGACATGCCCGGATCCATTTCACGCGTTGCACCGGCCAACCTGCCCGCGACGCACCAGGAGAAGCCACAACATGAAACTGGCCTGGTTACTGTGGATGACGACCCTGCTGCCGCAGCCGATGGCGGCGCAGACCTGTCTGGCCACCACGATCTATCTGGAAGCGCGCAGCCAATCGACAATCGGCCAGTTCGCGGTGGCCGAGGTCGCCCTGCGCCGCCGCCAGGAAAAGCGCTGGGGCAAGACCGTGTGCGACGTGGTCAAGTACCCGCACCAGTTTGCCCTCACTACCACTTCGCCCGAATACCGGCTGACCAACCTCGAGGCCTGGAACAAGGCCTGGAAAATCGCCGGCGAATCCCTGGCCATCTGGAAGCTGCCCAGGGACAAGCGCACGCTGGTGGTGCCGCACGCCGACCACTTCGCCACCCTGGACACGACCACCAGCTGGACATCGGTGGGCGCGGTCCGCAAGATCGGCAACCACGCGTTCTACGCCGTCAACTGACCACGGCCGGATCCATCCGGACGCGACAGGGCCCTCCGGCGGAGGGCCCTGTTTTTCGTTTCGCGGAAGGAATGCGCGGCTACAGCAGATAGACGTGGTCGTTGCGCACCTGCACGCGGTCGCCGCGCTGCACATGGGGAGCATCGCGCTGGGTCACGGTGGCGTAGCGGCCATCGTCCAGCCGCACCACCACGCGCCAGGCGGGAACGCTCGAACCGCTGCCGGAATTGCGTTCCGCCACTTCGTGGCCGACCGCCCCGCCGGCCACGGCACCGGCCACGGTAGCCGCCTTGCGGCCATCGCCCTTGCCGACGGTGTTGCCGAGCAGGCCGCCGGCGACGGCGCCGATGATGGTACCGAGCACGTGCGAACTGTTGTCCTCGCGGACATACACCTGGCTGACGCTCTGCACGGTGCCGCACTGGCGACAGCCTTGCGAGGCGTAGCCGCCGTTGTTGCCGTAGGTCGTGCCGTAGCCCGAATTGCCGTAGTAGGGCTGCTGCGTCGCGCAACCCGCCAATGCCAGCAGGCCGGCCATGGCCAAAGCCGGCAGCAGGACGCGCAGGCATCGCGCGCGCTCGTGGATACGTGTTTGCATGGGGTACCTCCTCGTCACCGTGGTGAAGAACTCGCGGACTCCCCCTGCACGGGTTCCGGAACCGGCGCCATGCCGGCGGCGGTTCCGGAGCCCGCCATCCCGAAGGGATCAGACAAGCCGGCTCAGTTGTTGGTGCCCACTACCGAAACGCCCTTGCTGATTTCGACCTGCGCACCCGGATCGTGGTCCATGCGCGTGGTATGCACGCTGCCGTTGTACTGGTACTTGACGGTGTAACCGACAATCTTCGTGGTGCTGTTGTTGACGGTGTTGCACACCTGCTTGTTCACGGTCTTGGTGGCGTTTTCCTGGTGGTGTTCCTGGATCTTGTTGCCGGCATAGCCACCCGCCACGGCGCCCGCCACGGTAGCCAGCTTCTTGCCGTCGCCACCGCCGACCTGGTTGCCCAGCGCGCCGCCGACCACGGCGCCGATCGCCGTGCCCAGGATCTGGTGCTCGTCCTTGACCGGCTTGTGCACGGTCACGGCCTCGTTGTGGCACTCCTGGCGCGGATGGTTGACGGTCTTCTTGATCGGGGTGGCACTGACCACCTTGGCATACTGCGGACCTTCCGCACTGGCGTTCTTGTTGCACGCTGCCAGTCCGACCGTGGTGAGGACGGACAGCCCCACCCACATCGTTCCTTTCAGGTACTTGTTCACGAATTGGCCTCCTGTAACGTTTGTGTCATCGGACACGGCTGCACGCGGCAACCGGACACGCACATTCAAGCATCGCCAAACTGAACCGCCATTAATATGCCTGGAAAAGTGCGTCCGGTCGTTGGGTTTGCGTTAAAACACCGGCGGCAACCGCGGAGGCCAAGTATGGAGAACTTCGCGCACCATGAATGTGACGACGTTGCACAAAACCCCGTCCCCGCGTCCCGTGCTGGTGGACAGCCACGCCCACATGGACGCCGCCGCCTTCGACGAGGACCGCGCCGCCGTTCTCGCACGCGCCGGGCAGGCCGGCGTCCGCAGCATGATCGTGCCCGCCACCACCGCGGCACGATGGCGGGAACTGGATGCGCTGTGCGCCTCGCACGACGCCCTGCACGCCGCCTTCGGCCTGCATCCGATGTTCCTCGACGAGCACCGCGCAACCCACCTCGATCAGTTGCCGCGATGGCTCGACGAACACCACGCCGTGGCCGTGGGCGAATGCGGACTGGACTTCTTCGTCGACGATCCGCGACCGGACCGGCAACGCGAGTATTTCCGGCGCCAGCTCGAGATCGCGCGCGACATGGACCTGCCGGTCGTCATCCACGCCCGCCGCGCCGTCGAGGAAGTCATCCGCACCGTGCGCCGCGTCGGGCGCCTGCGCGGCGTGGTGCACAGCTTTGCCGGCAGCCGCGAACAGGCCCGGCAACTGGCCGACATCGGGTTCCTGGTCGGCATCGGCGGCCCGGTGACGCACGAGCGCGCGCGACGCCTGCGACGCACCGTGGCCGACATTCCGCTCGACACGTTGCTGCTGGAAACGGACGCGCCGGACCAGCCCGGGGCGGCCCACCGCGGCCGGCGCAACGAACCCGCGTACCTGACCGAGGTGCTCGACGTCGTCGCGTCGCTGCGCGGCGAGGACCCCGTCCGCGTCGCCGAGGCCACCACCGGCAACGCCTGCCGCCTGTTCGGCCTGCCCGCGCCGGCCTGAACCGCGCCGCCCGGGGCTTGTGCGCCGCGGCCCGTGTTGCTAGCATTATTTCATTGATGAATTATTCGTTGATGAAATGAAACCGCTCCGCCATTGCCTGGAATCCATGCAGGCCGGCATCGAACGCGTTGCCGAGCGCATGCCCGCCATGCCGCGGGACGACATACTGCTGGTGCGGCTGCTGATGATGAGCGGCAACGCGGTCGCCACGGAACTGGAAAACCTGCTGCGCCCGCACGGGCTCAACGAAAGCGAATTCCGCACCCTGGTGATCCTGTTCGGCAGCCCCGACGGCAGCGCCTCTCCCGGCGAGCTGTGCCAATTCGCCACGCAGAAACCCACCAACATGACGCGCATCACCAACGACCTGCTGCAACGAGGCCTGGTCACGCGCAGGCCCAGCGAACGGGACCGCCGCCGCGTCGTGCTCAGCATCACCGAGTCGGGCCGCCGCTTCGCGCGCCGCTTGCTGCCGCAGCTCTTCGTTCCGGTGAGCGCCACCCTGGCCGACTTTTCCGAGCAGGAAAAGGCCGAGCTCCGACGCCTGCTCACCAAGCTCGTGCACGGCTTCGATTCCCTGGCCGACGCCCGCGGAGACCCGGCATGAAGACGCGCTGGCTGGCCGCCGTCGCCGCGGGCCTGCTGGTGGCCGGTTGCGCCGGCGTGCCCGACAAGCTGCCGCCACCCGTGCTCCGGGACCACGCGCCGCTGGCCGGCCTGCCGGCATCGGCCCGGGCCGGCTGGCCCGATCCCGAATGGTGGAAGCGCTACCACGACCCGCAGCTCGACCGGCTGGTCGCCATGGCGCTCGAGGGCTCGACCGACCTCGCCGTGGCCCGCGGCCGGGTGCGGCAGGCCGCGCAGGCGGCTCGCGTCGCGGCCGCGCAATCGGGCCTGGACATCAACGCCAATGCCCGGCTCACGCGCCAGCGCATGAGCGAGCACGGGTTGATACCGACGAAATTCCTCGGCTTCACCTGGTACAGCCAGGGCGACCTCGGCATCGGCCTGGATTACACCTTCGACTGGTGGGGCAAGCACCGCGCCGCGGTGGAGTCGGCCATCGGCAAGGCGCGCGCCGCCGAAGCGCAGCGCAGCGCCGCCGCGCTGGCGCTGGAAACCTCGGTGGCCAGGCTGTGGTTCGAATGGCTGACCGACCGGGCCCGCATCGACGTGGCGCGCCGGCAGGTCGCCGTGCAGGAAAAGCTCCTGCACATCA
Organism: uncultured Rhodanobacteraceae bacterium; assembly: GCA_964496295.1. Lineage (GTDB taxonomy): Bacteria > Pseudomonadota > Gammaproteobacteria > Xanthomonadales > Rhodanobacteraceae > Oleiagrimonas. Next base: position 8,789 of record CAZBZD010000050.1, read on the forward strand.
CGCAGTTGCGGGCCGGCGCCGGGCTGACCCCTTCCGACCAGGTACAGCAGACGCAAGCCGCCCTGGCCGGCGCGCGACAGCAACTGACCGCCCTGCGCGGCAGCGCCGCGATACGCCGCGCCACGCTGGCGGCGTTGCTGGGCGTGGCGCCCGCCGGACTGCCGCCCCTGGAGGCGCACGCCCTGCCCGGCGTGCACGGCGGATTGCCCGCGCACGCCGGCATCGATCTCGTCGCGCGGCGCCCCGACATCGCCGCCAGCCGCTGGCAGGTGGAAGCGGCCCTGCGCGACACCGACGTGGCCCGCGCGCAGTTCTTGCCCGACATCAGCATCAAGGCGCTGGCGGGGCTGTCGAGCATCGACCTCGGCAAGCTGCTGACCGCCGGCAGCCGCACCTTCGCCGTGACCCCGGCCCTGCACCTGCCGATCTTCGAAGGCGGCCTGCTGCGTGCCAACTACGGCCTGTCCAGGGCGCGGCTCCAGGCCGCGATCGCGCAGTACAACGCCACCGTGGTGGACGCCGCGCGCGACGTGGCCACGCAGGCGCTGAAGCTGCAGGGCCTTGCGGAGCAGCGCCGCCAGCAGGCGCTCCGGCTGCAGGCCGCCACCCGCTTGCATGCCCATGCCGCCGCGCGCCAGGCACAGGGACTGACCAGCGCGGAACCGGCCCTGCAGGCACAAGGCCGGCTGCTGCAACAGCGCGACGCGACGATCGTCCTGCACGGCAGGTCGCTGGCCGCCGACGTCGGCCTGGTGCGGGCCCTCGGCGGCGGCTACAAGGCCGTGCCGGCCACGGCGCCCTCCCCCGCATCGCCCCCGGATGACACCCCATGACTGATTCACCCTCGCCCTCCCCCGCCGACACCGACACCGACGGTCGCAAAGGCAAGCGCAGGCGCGCGCTCGTGACCATCGCCCTGGCATTCGTCCTGATCGGCGTGGTCTGGGTGCTGTTGTGGCTGTTCGTGTTTTCGCAGCGCGAAAAGACCGACGACGCCTACGTGGACGGCAACCAGGTCACGGTCAGCGCGCAGGTCGATGGCACCGTGGTCGCGGTGCTGGCCGACGACACGCAGCGCGTCGAAGCCGGCCAGGTGCTGGTCAGACTGGACTCCACCGACAGCGACGTGATGCTGGCCAAGGCCCGCAGTGCGCTGGCCCGGGCCGTGCGCCAGGTGCGCCAGCTGAAAGCGAAGGCGGCGCAGGCCGACGCCGGCGTGGTCGCCAGGAAAACCGAACTCGCGCAGTACCGCGACGACTTGCGGCACCGCGCGCCGCTGGCCGCCGCCGAGGCGGTGGCCCCGGAAACGCTGCGCCACCTGCGGCAGAAGATCAAGGCCGCGCGCGCCGCGCTGGACCTGGCACAACGACAGGCAAGCGCGGCCCACGCCGCGGTCGACGGCACCGACATCGAGCACAACCCGGTCGTGCTGGAAGCCCGCGCGTCCTTCCGCCAGGCCTGGCTGGCCGCGCACCGCACCGCCGTCGTCGCGCCGGTCACCGGCTACGTGGCCCAGCGCAGCGTCCAGGTCGGCCAGCAGGTCAAGTCCGGGCAGCCGCTGATGCAGGTGATCCCGCTCGACAACCTGTGGGTGGACGCCAATTTCAAGGAATCGCAACTGGCGCACATCCGCATCGGCCAGCCGGTGAGCTTTACCACCGACATCTACGGCGGCGACGTCACCTACCACGGCCGCGTCGAAGGCCTGGCCCCGGGCACCGGCAGCGCCTTCGCCCTGCTGCCGCCGCAGAACGCCTCGGGCAACTGGATCAAGGTGGTGCAGCGCGTGCCGGTGCGCATCGGCATCGACCCGGACGCGCTGGACGAGCATCCGCTGCGGGTCGGCCTGTCGGCCAGCGTGACCGTGGACACGCACGACCGCGACGGCAGGGTGCTGGCACCCTCGCCCGTGCACGAAGTGGTATCGGAGACATCCGTGTACGCCGGGGATTTCGCGCAGGCCGACCGCAGGGCCGAGGCCGTCATCCGCGCCAACCTCGGCGATGCCGCTCCCGCGGGCGCCGCGTCCGCCGCGCACTGATCCGCCGCGCAGCGCCGGCCAGGAATCGACTGCATGGCACCCGCCAGCCAAGCCAACCCGCCGCCCCTGTCCGGTTTTCCGCTGGTGCTGCTGACCCTGGGCGTGTCCTTCGCCACATTCATGGAGGTGCTCGACCTCACCATCGTCAACGTGGCGGTGCCGCACATCGCCGGCAGCCTCGGCGTGAGCGCGCAGGAAGGCACCTGGGCGATCAGCTCCTACGCGCTGGCCAGCGCCATCATGCAGC
>CAZBZD010000051.1:0-10926 GCA_964496295.1 uncultured Rhodanobacteraceae bacterium
CGCCGGTCGACTGCACGAAATACACCTGGCGCTCGGTCTCGCCGCCGGTCTTGGTCAGCAGCACGTCGGCGAACTCGATCGCCGGCGTCTCGATCGGCAGGAAGCCGAAGCGCTCGTAGTTGCGCCGGATGGTGTCCAGCATGCGCTGGAAGCCCACCTGCTCGAGCGGCAGCAGCTCGAGCGTTCCGGGCATGGTGCGGGCCAGGGACTGCGCCATGGAAACTCCTGGGAAAAGGTGCGACAAACCGCTAGTTTAACGTGTGCCCGCCGGGCAGTCCGCATGACGAGCGGACAAAAATTCACGCTCCCGCCGTTGCCAACCGCGGCGCACGCCATTATCATGCCGTGCTCCCGTCGGGGTGTAGCTCAGCCTGGTAGAGCGCTACGTTCGGGACGTAGAAGTCGCAGGTTCAAATCCTGTCTCCCCGACCAACCGGATCAAGCACCCGGGCCACTCCTTGCGGGGTGGCCCTTTTGCTGTCCGGCTCCTCCCGCCCCGGCACGAAAAAAGCGCCGGCTGCATGCACAGCCGGCGCCCCGCGCGATGCCGGTCCATCGGCATCACGCTCCAGTTCCCTCTGCGACGTGCGCTGGTGCCGTCCGGGTGGCACCGCCGCGCGTCGTCCGGAGCCGTTCGCTCAGAACTCGAGGCTCCAGTCGTCGATGTAACCGCTGTAGACGGTGTACACGTCGTCCACCTTCAGCTTCCAGGTGCCGTTGCCCTGCACGCCGGAGGCGTCCACCGTCCAGGTCTGGTCGACGTCGCTCTGGTTGTCGTAGTAGTCGGGCTGCTTGAGCACGACGCTGCCGCCACCGGGAGCGATCAGGGTGATGCGCACGTCGCCGCGGTACGGATGCACGATGCTCACGTGCACCTTCAGGTCCGACGGCGCCGGACCGGCTTCGCCCGTGACGTTGATGTTGCTGGTCACGCTGCCGCCATCGGGAATGGCGGTGTCGGTCGGGTTGTCGTGCACGCCGCCGCTGCCGCCGCCGCCACCCGCGGTGTCCCAGGTGGCCTTGAGGGTCACGCCCGAGAAGCTCTGGTAGGCGCGCAGCTTGACGTAGTAGGTGCCCGCCTGCGGCGAGGCGAAGCTGCAGCTCTCGTTGTTGCCGTTCTGGTACGGGCGGCAGTCGTAGCTGCCGGTAGTCGGTTCGGAGCCGAACTTCACGTACAGGTCGGCATCACCGCTGCCGCCGGACGTGGTGACCACCAGATTGGCGGCCCCGGCCGGCACGGTCACGGTCCAGGCCTGGGTGAACTGGCCCTGGCTGGCGGAAATGCCGCTGACCGGCACGCCGTTCTGCAGGTCGGTGCCGCCACCGCCACCGCCGCCGCCACCGGTACCCGGACAGGTCACGCCGACCACGCTGAAGGCGTCGATGACATCCTGCTTTTCGTAACCCAGGTCGTCGGCGGCGCTCTCCACGCCGCAGGCGCCGGAAACGAAGGTGGCGTTGGCGTTCCAGTACAACGCGTTGGCGCGCTCGAAGACCGAGAACGCGGACCGGGTGTTCCAGCCGCTGGTCTGGGCCAGCGTGCAGAACGCCTTGTTGTACACGCCGCTGGAGTAGTGCACGTCCAGGCCGGGATAGTAGTCCGCGGCATTGTCGATGGACCTGCCGTCCCGGGTCGGGTTGCACATGTAGCGCAACGCGCCGTTGCCCTTGAAGATGTCGCTGCCGACCAGCCAGTCGTTGGAGCCGCGGTCGAAGTATTCGGCCGCCTCGCCGGCCATGTCCGAAAAGGCCTCGTTCATGCCGCCGGACTGACCCGTGTACTGCAGGCCCGAATGCTGCTCGGTGAAACCGTGGCTGATTTCGTGACTGGTCACGTCCAGCGCCACCAGCGGGTAGAACGTGCTGGCGCCGTCGCCGAAGCTCATGGCGGTGCCGTCCCAGAAGGCGTTCTCGTAATTGGTGCCGTAATGCACCCGCATGAGCAGTATCTGGTTGAGCGGAGGCGCGCCGAACCACTGCTGGTACATGTCATGCACCACCTGGCCGAAATGATGCGCGTCGTTGGCCGGGGAATAGGCGCCGTTGGCGGAATCGCCCGAGTGGGTGTAGCAGGAGAAGCTCACCAGGGTTCCGGACCCGGACGTGGCATGGTTCATGTTGTAGGTGCGCACGTCGGAGTTGTACAGGTAGCAGGTGCCTCCGCTTTGCGTCGCGACCAGCGGCGGCAGTCCGTTCTGGCCCCAGTAGTACTCGCCTGTCTTGAGGTTGCCGCCGGGGCCGTTGGCGTCGACGATCTGGTCCGTGGTCAGGCCGTCCCATTGCTTGATGATCGCGCCGGTGTCGGCATCGACGATCGCCGTGGGGCGCGCCACCTTGTCCGGCCCGGTCACCACGTACGAAGTCAGATAGACCAGCCGTGCGGCCTGCCCCTGCTTCTGTCCCGGGTACACGAACAACCGGGTTTCCTTGTTGTAGACCGACTGGCCGAAGCTGAACGACTTGGCCTGCACGTGCCTGCGCAGGCGGGCCTGGGCCTGCTTCTTGTTCAGGCGCGGCTTCACCGAAGGCAGTTCGGCGACCAGGCCCTTCTCCAGCGCGCCGGATACCTCGACGGCCACTCCCTGCGCGTTCCTGTCGACCGCGACGCTGCGGCCGTATACCGGAACGCCCCGGTACATCTGCTGCATGCGCACGGTGGACAGGCCCTTGGCGCCGGGCCGGGCAAATTGCGGCTTCAACGTCGAATGCGCCTGCAGGCCCAGTTGTGCCGCGACACTGGCCACCGGAACCGGCGCAATCTTCTGTGCATGAAGGTGATCCACGCTCGCCGCGGACGCCGCCGACATGGCGACGGCCCCCAGGGCCGCGGCAAGCAGTTTCACTCGATAGTGGTGATGCATGACAAGCTTCCTCCTCCGAATTCGGGACAAACGAGCCCGTCACGGGCACGCAGTCCCATGAAAAATCGGCGCTGCGACAGGCAACGCCATGCTTTTGTCGTGCTTCTGGTGCGCTTCGTATCGCCCTGCGGTGCGTCATCTCCCCTGAATCCATGAGATGACCGTTTGCCGGGCTTGGAAGGACGCGACACTCCCCGATGAGCCGCGCGGCTACGAAGCATCCGTCAACCTCCCCGTTGACGAACCCGTAGACAGTAGAGGAGTACGAACGCGCGATGCAAGCGGTTTCGCGTCCGCTTTCGGCCCAAACGGGCCGTGACTTTAGTCATGGTTCCGAATTCGAGAACCGCGTCACAGAATTTTCCGGATCAACCACACCCTGAGGATGCCATTGCCCCCGTCGGACCCTGGCATCAGGTGCCGACGCGGTCCGATGGGTGGTGGACGCCGTCCTCGACGGGAACATCGCCGATGGCGAACGGGTTGACGCCTTCCAGGCAGCCGACGTTGTAGCCGTACTGCCGCGGGTTCGAGCGGCGCCGGTGATGCGTGTAGATGCCGCAGCGGGTGCAGAACCAGTGCCTGGCCGTGAACGTGTTGAACTGGTAGAGCCCGAGGTGTCCGGCGCCCCTGACCACGTGCAGGCCGTCCGGGGCCACGGAGGCGACGATCGCGCCGCGGCGTCGGCACAAGGAGCAGTCGCAGCGGCGCGGGTCGACGATGCCGTCGGGCAGGTCCAGCTCCAGCTCGACCGCGCCGCAGCGGCAACTTGCCCGGTGTTTCGGCCCGATGACGACGCCACCGACTTGCTTCAGCGAAACCATGCGCTGGCCCGGCCCTTCACATGGTCTGCGTGGGACGCTCGGCGTTGAGCATGCCGCCGAGGATGGCTTCGATCTTGGTGCGGGCGGCTTCGCCGTCGCCGCCGGCCTCGTTGAAGTGCACGCCGATGCCGGGGGTGCGGTTGCCGGCCCCCTGCGGCGTGACCCATACCACCTTGCCGGCCACGGACATGCGCTCCTTGGCTTCGACGAGGGTAACCAGCAGCACGACCTCGTCGCCGAGGCTGTAGCGATGGGTGGTGGGGACGAACAGGCCGCCCCCTTTCAGGTAGCTCATGTAGGCATTGTAAAGTGCCGTCTTGTCATTGATTTTCAACGACAAGATACCCTGCTTTGCGGTGCTGGCCATGGCCGTTGGTCCTCTGCCCTGTTTGTTGGTCACCCGTCCGCCGGCTCGACCGGCCGGCGGACCGGGGATCAGGTGCCAGCTTGGCGCGCCGCGCCGGTGGCGGTCAAGTCGCGCCAGCCCCAGTGGTCGAAGATCCAGGGTGACGTGCATCGCATTTCCAGCCTTGCGCAGACCAGGCCGCGCGTTGCGGCGTCGGGCAGGGTCAGGCGGATTTCCCGCCCGCGCGTGGCCAACGGGGCGTCGCGCCACGGCCAGACATGCACGCCACCGGCATGGGCCAGGGTCAGTTGCAGCCGGGAATGCAGCACGCGCGGCGGTTGCCAGGGCAAGGTCACGACGGGCGGCGGAGGCGCGTCGCCGGACCCGCACGACGGCAGCATGCGGAAAGTTTCCGTGGCCCCGGCCCGGGCCAGCAGGCGTCGCCGGGCCAGGGCCACCTGGCTGGCGTGCGCGAGAATGGCGCGGCGCTTGGCGGCGCGCATGGCCTCGTCCAGCGGCAGATCGACGGGCGCGGAGCCGTCCTCCCGGTGCCGGCCATGCACGAGGTAGGTCAGGCCGAGGGGCCGGCGTGCCAGCGACGGCATGGCAAGGCGGACCATGACGTGGCATGTCGCGTGGTCGGGATGGGTGTCGTCCAGCGCCGGAAAGACCAGGATGTCCGGCGCCGCGTCGCGCAGGGCATCGGCCATGGCGTCGATGGCTTCCGTGCCGCGGGTTTGCAGCCGCGCGGTGACGCCCATGTCGGGCCAGCCCAGGCGACGCCGCGACGCCGCGTCCAGGCCGAGGTGGTGCATGGCCCGGAGCATCTCGCCGGCGCGGCGTTGTCCCCAGCGCCGGCGCTCGGCCGGCCCGATGCGCAGGCGGCGCTCCAGGACCCGCTGCGGCCAGGGATTGTTGTCGCCGTCGGTGACCTGCACGATGGCGACGCCGGCATGCCGGCGCAAGGCGTGCCGGATCAGGCCGCCCAGGGCCAGGGATTCGTCGTCCGGATGCGGCACCACCAGCAGCAGGCGGGCGCCGGCCAGGCGTGAAACCAGATCGGCGGCGCGTGCATCGGAAGGGTCGTCGGCAACCACCACGGCACCCGTCAGCGCCACTGCGACAGCAATTCCAGCACGACCAGGTCGGGGCGCAACGGACCGCGCAGGCTTTCGCGGGCCCGGTTGGCCTGTTCGAACCAGTGCCCGAGCGACTCGGCGTCGAGCCGGCTGCCGAGTTTTTCCGCCGCGCCGGTGGCGCGCGCGCGGGCATCCATGGCGGCCATCTGCGCGGCGAACCACAGACGCCTTGCCAGCGCTTCGTCGCCGGTCCAGCGCTGCATCACGCCGTAGACGTCGCCGCGGCCCTGCGCCAGGGCCGCCAGGTCGGACTGCACCTGGCGGCGTTCGTCGAGCAGGCCCTGCCCGGTCCAGTCGCGCGCCAGCCCGGGGTTGCCGCCGGCCGCTTCCAGCGCCGCCGGCGCGTCGGCGACGCCGTTTTCCTCGAGCCACGGCAAGGCCTGTTCCGGCGACGGCACGCGAAAATCGATGCGCTGGCAACGGCTGCGGATGGTCGCCGTCAGTCGCCACGGCGCATCGGCGACCAGCACCAGCAGGCTGGCGCCGGTGGGCTCTTCCAGCGTCTTCAGCAGCGCATTGGCGGCCGAGGCGTTCATGCCGTCGGCGGGGTCGATGGAAGCCACCTGCCAGCCGCCGAGCTGGCTGGCCATGGCCAGCCGCGCGGAAAGATCGCGGACCTGGTTGACGATGATTTCCTTGCGCGGCTTCCGGGTTTTTTCGTTGATCTCCAGGCCGACGTCGATGCGGTCGGGATGCGTGCCGGCTTCCAGCAATTTGCAGGCGCGGCACTGGCCGCAGGCGTCGCCGTCGAGCGGCGACCGGCACAGCAGGCCGCGCACCAGACGGTCGAGGAACCGCCGCTTGCCCAGGCCCGCCGGCCCGGCCAGCAACAGGGCATGCGGCATGGCATCGCGCTCGCGGCGCGCGCGCAGGCGGTTCCAGGCTTCCTGGTGCCACGGCGGAAACTTCATGCGCTGCGGGCCTCGAGCAGACGGTCGACCGCGGCCACGGCGTCGGCCAGCACCTGCCCGGCGCTGCGGCTGGCGTCGATCAGGCGGAAACGTTCCGGTTCGGCGGCGGCGCGCGCCCGGTAGGCCGCGCGCACGCGCTCGAAAAACGGATCGCCTTCGCTCTCGATGCGGTCGCTGGCGGCACGCCCGGCGATGCGGCCGCGGCCGGTGTCGACCGGCAGGTCCAGCAGCAACGTGAGGTCGGGCACCAGGCCGTCCACGGCCCAGGCCTCGAGTGCGGCGATGCGTTCGGCCGGCTGCCCGCGCCCGCCGCCCTGGTAGGCGTAGCTGGCGTCGGCGAAGCGGTCGCAGATCACGCAACGCCCGGCCTCGAGCGCCGGACGCAGGACTTCGCGCACCAGTTGCGCGCGCGCGGCGAACATCAGCAGCAGCTCGGATTCGGCGCAGACCTCGCCGTGCTCCGGCCCCAGCACCAGCTCGCGGATGCCCTCGCCGAGAGGCGTGCCACCCGGCTCGCGGGTCAGCACCGGATCGACGCCACGCGCCGCCAGATGCGCGCGCAGGCCTTCGAGCAAGGTGCTCTTGCCGGCGCCTTCGCCGCCTTCGAGGGTGATGAAGGGGGCGGTCATGCGGGGGCTCCGGGGAATGGGAGGCGGGGACCGGGGACCGGGGACCGGGGACCGGAAAAAATCACGCCGCCGTCACTCCGACGCAGACCGGAATCCATGCAGCCATTGGCCTGAAACGACTCGGGATGACCGCTTGTACCGGAGCGACGGAAAAGTTCGCCGCTCTTCCCTGGTCCCCGGTCCCCGGTCCCCGGTCCCGAACATGCACTCATCACGAAAAACTCTCCCGCCGCCCCATCACCGGCACCGCTTCAGTTGACTACACGCCACCGCCCGGTTGTGTTCGGCCAGCGTATCGGAAAACACGTGGCGGCCGCTGCCGTCGCCGCGTGCCACGAAGTACAGCGCCTTGCCCCCGGCCGGATGCAGCGCGGCATGGATGGCGGGCTTGCCGGGCATGGCGATCGGCGTGGGCGGCAGGCCCGCATGCAGGTAGGTGTTGTAGGGGGTGTCGGTGCGCAGCGCCTTCCAGGTGATGTCGCCGTGGTAGTTTTCGCCCATGCCGTAGATGACGGTCGGGTCGGTCTGCAGCAGCATGCCCTTTTCGAGCCGGCGCGTGAACACGCCGGCGATGCGCGCGCGTTCGTCGGCGCGGGCGGTTTCCTTTTCCACCAGCGAGGCCAGGATCAGCGCCTGGTAGGGCGTCTTCAGCGGCACGTCGGGATCGCGCTGTTTCCATTCCGTCGCCAGCAACTGCTGCATGGCCCGGTAGGCGCGCCTGAGCAGGGACAGGTCGGTGTCGCCCTTCACGTAGGCGTAGGTTTCGGGCAGGAAACGGCCTTCCGGGTTTTTCCCCCCGGCACCGATGCGCTGCATGATCTGCGCATCGCTCAGGTCGCTGCTGTCGTGGACCAGCTTGGGCGCCTTCGCCAGCGCCGCGCGCACCTGCTCGAAGGTCCAGCCATCGACGAGGGTGAAGTCGTACTGCACCACCTGCCCGGTGGCCATGTGTTCGAGCAGGGTCGGCGGCGTCATGCCGGGCTCGATCGCGTATTCGCCGGCGTTCAGCGAGTTCACCACTTGCATGCGCATGGCCAGCAGGCGCCAGTACAGCGGCGGCGCCGAACTCAGGTGGCGGGCGCGCAGGGCGTGCACGATCTGCTGGAAGCTGGTGCCGCGGGCGATGTCGATGGTCCGGCTCTGGCCCTGCACGGCCAGTGGCGCATGCACGAAGCGCGAATAGTCGTGCCAGAGGATGCCGCCCGCCGCGATCAGGGCGAACAGCACCAGGCCCAGCAACAGGCGCAGCTTGGCGCCGCCGTGCGCGCGTCTCATGCGGCCCCCTGCGGCGGCAGGCCGGCGGCCTGCCATGCGGCCTGCAGGGCGCGCGTGCGTGGCCCGGCCGCCCAGGCGCGTCCGGCCAGTTCGCGCACCGGCACGATGCCGCGCACGGCGGAGGTCAGGAACAGTTCGTCGGCCTGCCGCAGCTCGGGCAGGGACATGTCGGTCACCGTCACGTCGTGGCGATCGAGCAGTTCGGCGCGCGCGGCGCCAGCCACGCCGCAGCGGGCCACGGCGGGCGTGAACAGCCGGTCGTCGCGCACGGCGAAGACATTGGCGGCGGTCGCGCAGATCGCGCGGTCTTCAAGGTCGAGCATCAAACCCTCACCCACGGTGTCGTCGTGCCATTCGTTCCGGGCCAGCACCTGTTCCAGGCGGTTGAGGTGCTTCAGGCCCGCCAGCATCGGTTGCAGTCCCAGGCGGGTGGCGCACAGGTGCATCCGGATACCGTGATGGTACCAATCCGCCGGCCACGGCGTGTGCGCGGCGGCGCTCACCACGCACGTTGCCCGGGGATCGTGCGGAGCGGCATAGCCGCGCGGGCCGCGCCCGCGGGTCCAGGTGATGCGGACGACGGCGCATTCCAGTCCATCCGCCGCAATCCGCACTTCATCCCGGAGCATTTCCGGATCGGGATCGGGAAGATGCAGGCGACGGCAGCCGTCGCGCAGGCGCGCCATGTGCCGTGGCCACAACGGCGCACGGTCGCGATGCAGCCAGACGGTTTCGAACAGGCCGTCGCCGTAGGCGAAGCCGCGGTCGTCCGCCGCCACGGCGGTTTCAGGCTTGCCGTCGACGCGCGTGCGCGGGTTCATGCGCGGCCTCCAGTGCGTGCAGCAGGCCGCGCGCCTTGGCGCGGGTTTCTTCCAGCTCGTGTTCGGCCACGGAATCGACCACGATGCCGGCGCCGGCGCGGAAGCGCGCCGTGCTGCCGGCCACGACCAGGCTGCGGATGAGGATGTTGAAATCCATGTCGCCGTTGCGGTCGAGGTAGCCGATGGCGCCGGTGTAGGCGCCGCGACCCTCGCCTTCCAGCGCGGCGATGATTTCCATGCAGCGCACCTTGGGACAGCCGGTGATGGTGCCGCCGGGAAAGACGGCGGCGATCGCCTGCCCCGGCGTGACGCCTTCGCGCAGATCGCCGCGCACGTTGGAAACCAGGTGATGCACGTGGGCGTAGCTTTCCACCGCCATCAGTTCGTCGACGCGCACGCTGCCGGGGCGGCAGAGGCGGCCGAGGTCGTTGCGCTCCAGGTCCACCAGCATGACGTGCTCGGCCCGCTCCTTGGGATGACCGGCCAGTTCACGGATGCGCGCGGCATCGTCCTCGCCGGGACGGCGCGGCCGGGTGCCGGCGATGGGGCGCGTCTGCACCTGCCCGGCACGCACTTCGACCAGGCGTTCCGGCGACGAGCTGGCGACGGCCCAGCCGGGCTGCTGCCAGAGCGCCGCGAACGGCGCCGGATTGCTGCGGCGCAGGGCGGCGTACAGCGATGCCGGCGCAAGGTCGGCGGCGAACTCGGCCTGCCAGGCACGCGAGAGGTTGGCCTGGAACACGTCGCCATCGGCAAGATGTCCGTGCGTGCGGGCCACGGCGTCGAGAAAACGCTGCGGCTCGTCCTCGGCCAGTCGTGTCAGCGCAGGCAGCGTCGTGTCGACGGCCGCTGCCGTGTGCAGGTCGTGCTGCATCCGGTCGAGCAAATCGGCCCGGCCTGATTCCGCCACGAGATACGTGCAGTCTTCGCGGTGATCATGCAGCACCGCCGCCGGACAGCGCAGGGCCATGGCGGTCGGCGTCGGGTCCGTGCAGACCGGCAGGCGCAGACGGGGCTCGATCTGCCCGGCCAGCTCGTAGGCCAGGTACACGGCCCAGCCGCCATGGAACGGGAGGCCGTCCGGCAACGGTCCGGTGCGTTGCGCTTGCCAGAGCGCATCCAGCGCCGGCAGGAAGTCGCCGGAGGGCCGGGCGACGCCATCCAGCGTCAGGCGTCCGTCGGCGTGCAGGCACAGGACCTGTTCCGGAAACGCGAGCAGCACGTCCCAGCGCGACGCGGGCGTGCCGTGCGCCACGCTTTCCAGCAGGCACGGGTAGCGGTCGGGAAAGTTCGCCGCCAGGGCCGGCAGGTCGTGCCGGCCCGGCAGCTTGTGGACATGGACGGACAAGGGTGCCCCCTGCCGCCGGGTCAGATGCGGCGGAAGACCAGCGAACCGTTGGTGCCGCCGAAACCGAACGAGTTGGACACGACCACGTCCACCTTCGCGTCGCGGGCGGTGTGCGGCACGAAGTCGAGGTCGCAGTCGTCGCTGGGCTTGTCCAGGTTGATGGTCGGCGGGATCACGTTGTCGCGCATGGCCAGGATCGAGAAGATGGCCTCGACGCCGCCGGCCGCGCCCAGCAGGTGGCCGGTCATGGACTTGGTCGAGCTCATCATCAGCTTGTAGGCGTGGTCGCCGAACACGGTCTTGGCGGCCAGCACTTCGGCCACGTCGCCCTGCGGCGTGGAAGTGCCGTGGGCGTTGATGTACTGGACCTCGGCCGGATTCACGCCGGCGTCGTCCAGGGCATGCTGCATGCAGCGCCCCGGACCCTCGCCGCCCGGGCTCGGGCCGGTCATGTGGTGGGCGTCGCCGCTCATGCCGAAGCCGACCAGCTCGGCGTGGATGTGCGCGCCGCGTGCCCTGGCGTGTTCGTATTCCTCCAGCAGCAGCACGCCGGCGCCGTCGGACAGCACGAAGCCGTCGCGATCGGCATCCCACGGGCGGCTGGCCTTCTGCGGCTCGTCGTTGCGCGTGGTCATGGCCTTGGCCGAGCAGAAACCGCCCACGGCCGTGCCGGTGGTGGCGAATTCCGCGCCGCCGGTGAGCATGGCGTCGGCATCACCGTACTGGATCGTGCGCATGGCCAGGCCGATGTTGTGCGTGGCCGTGGAACAGG
>CAZBZD010000052.1:0-10860 GCA_964496295.1 uncultured Rhodanobacteraceae bacterium
CGGCCGCCTCGAAGCGACCCTCGCGCGCCTTGTTGGCGCCGGTGTAGGCCCCGGCGTCGGCACCGAACAGCTCCGCCTCGATCAGGTCCGCCGGCAGCGCCCCGCAGTTGACCGCCACGAACGGGCCGTCCTTCACTTCCGAATTGCGGTGCACGACCTGCGCCACGCCTTCCTTGCCGGCGCCGTTGGGCCCGGTGACCAGCACCGGCACGTCCGAGCGCGCCACGCGGCAGGCCAGCTCCAGCGTGCGCCCCATCCCCTCGGAAGCAAATACCAGGTCGCCCAGGTCGTAGTCCCGGCGAAGCTTCGCGTGGCGCTGGTGGCGCTCGCGCCGCGTACGCGTGACCTCGCGCGTCGATTCGGAAAGTTCCAGCAGGTTCTCCACCGTGGTCACCAGCTTGGCATCGTCCCACGGCTTGGCGATGTAATCGGCGGCGCCGGCCTTGACCAGCTCGACCGCCGTTTCCAGGTGCGTCCACGCCGTCAGCAGGATCACCGGCAAATCCGGATACTGCGCGCGGATGGCACGGAACAGCGTCACGCCCTCCTCGCCCGAGGTGGTGTCGGTGCTGAAGTTCATGTCCTGGATCACCGCGTCCACGCGCTCGCCGGCCAGCATGGCCAGGCCCGCGTCGGGGCCGGCCGCCACCAGCGGCCGGATGTCGTGGATCGACAGCAACAGCGACAGCGCCTCCCCCACGGAAGGATTGTCGTCGATGATCAGCACGCTACGCATGGTGTCTCGATCCATGTGACCTTGGATGCACGAGGCGGCCAAAACGTTGCATTGGCATCCGCACCTGGAAGATCGCGCGCGGTTTCACTGGTTGTCGCCGGATACGCCGATATGGAAGCTCTTGTCCGATGACGACTCGTCATCGTCATTGCCGGCCGTGCAGCGCTGCATGTAATCGTGCAGTTGCGCCGACGGAATCCGCGTCCGGGCCATCCGGCTGGCGCACTGCGAACGTGAATTGCCGGGTTCGAACCCGAGATGCCGGCCGCCCGTGGCGCACCCGCCCAGAAACAGGCAACCCATGAACACGAATGCATATCTGGCGTTCATTTCACGACCTCGCGGTTGTTATCGAGAAAAATACCGACACATGCGCACACACCATGGCATGCCGCATCGTGTCACACACTTCTTGTCGCCACCACCGGCGGCACATGCGATGCGCGCAAGGCCGGGCTCAGCACCGACAATTGCCCCAGCAACCACAGGACCACCGCGCCGATCGGCAAATACCACAGCGGCAGGCGTGGCAGCTCGTAGTGCTGCATCAGCAGCAGGTTCAGACCCATCGCCAGGATCACGCCCAGCACCACCCCGCCGGTCACGATCAGGAAGTTCTCGGCCTGGAAATAGCGCAGGATGTCGCCGCGCGTGGCGCCGATGGCGCGGCGAATGCCGATGCTGCGCGTGCGCTGCTGCACCCAGAAACTGGCCAGGCCGGCAATGCCCAGTGCGGTGACGAACAACAAGCCCAGTACCGCAGCCAGCAGCAGATCGACCATGGTGGCGTCACGACTGAAATAATCCGAACGGATTTGCGTGTAGGTTTGTGCGTTGTCGGCAGACAACTGGCGACCCGGTTTTCGTTTGGCAAGCGCGGCCAGCGATTCCTTCATCACGCGCGCGCGATCCGACGGCTTGCTGCGCAATGCGAACCTGACTTTTCCCCGGATGGGCTCGATCGGCAAGAGCACGGACTGATCATTGCTGCCGCGGTCGGCAAAGCTCGCACGATGCATATGCTCGACCACGCCCACGATGGGCGTACCGTACCCGTGCAGGATGCCACTGCCACCGAAATACACGACCCGGCCCACGACGTTGCCGGGGTGTCCTGGGTACAGACGTTCGGCAAAAGCCCGGGTGACAATGATGGCGGGGGCGTCGACCGGCCCGTCCGGCCTGGCCGGCAGGTAGTCGCCGGCACGGAAATCGCGCCCCGCCACCAGTTTCAGGCCCAGGGTCCGCAGCATGCCCGGTCCACCGGAATACACGTCCGCCGACACGCACCCGGGAATGTCGATGGAATGCGCCTTCTTGACCGCCTGGATGGCCTCCAGGCTGATGCAGCCTCCCGAGGAATGCTGGCTGTGCGAAAACGGCACGTTGTCGATGATGGCCGCCGATTCCACTCCCGGCAGCCGACGCAGGGCGGCCACGTCGGCCTTGTGCAGCGCAAGTGCATTGGCGCCCGCCTGCAGGTCGTCGAACTTCACGATCGACAGCGAGTCTTCGTCCAGCCCGCTGGGCACCGTGATCCGCTCGATGCGCTGGACGATCAGGAACACGGCATTGCACACGATGGCACACGTGAAAGCCACCTGCAGCACCAGCAGGAATGCGGTCAACTTGTGGTGACGCAGCGTGGAGATGATCGGTCCGAGTTGCATGATGATCGCTCTTTGGCAGGGCGGGCACTGCCCGCCAAAATTTCGGGTTGCCGGACATCACCCGCCGCCCGCGGCGGGCAGTGCCCGCCCTACAAGGTCTTCAACTGGATGGCCGGCGCGATGCGGCACGCACGCCATGCCGGCAGCAGGCCGGCCAGGATGCTGACCATGATGGCCAGCACCACCGTGGCCGCCAGCATTCCGCCGTCCATCTGCGCCAGTTGCGCATAATCGTCGGGCCGCTGGCGCACGCTCCACAGGCCCAGTTCCGCGATGCCGATGCCGAGCAGGCCTCCGGCCAGGCCGATCAGTGCCGACTCCACGCCGAACTGCGCGAAGATGTCGCGCTGCCTGGCACCCAATGCCCGGCGCACGCTGATCGCGCCGCTGCGGCGCAGAAACTTGGCCAGCAGCAAGGCCACCACGTTCACCATGCACACGAAAAGGAAACCCAGCGCCAGCCAGGTCTGCAGGAGCACGTCCTTCGGAATCATTCCCTCGCGTTGCAGCCAGTGCATCAGGTCATACAACCCGGCGTTGTCGGGCGGCCGCTGATAGCGACCGATGGCCTTTTGCTGCGCCGAGTAATTGACGAGGAATTGGCGGTACGCGGCCACCTGCGCGGGCGTGTCCAGTTGCACCCAGAAATTCAGCCAACTGCTGGTCGGGCTCGTCATGGGCTCTTTGCCCGCATCACCCCAGCTGCTTGTCCAGTTGGTGCCCATACCCATGTGAATAGCCGTGGACAATGGCAGGAAAAACTTGTCCGCATCCTCGAACGACGCACTGATGGCATAGAACAGCGGCTCGGGCTGCCAATCCTCGACCACGCCGACCACCTGGAAATCATGTTTGCCGAGGTGTACCACCTTGCCCACCGCCGACCCGCCGCCGAACAGCTTCCGGGCGAACTTGCGCGCCAGCACCACCACCGGCGCGCCTTCGGCATCGGCCTGCTTCGACCAGGGGCCGCCGGCGACGAACGGCACTCCGAACATGGCGAAGAAATCGCGCGTGGTGAAACTTCCGGCCACCGATTCGGAACGCACTCCGGATCGGGTCGGATGCGTCACCAGATAGCCCCGTGCCATCGCCGCCTGGCGCACGCCCTTGTGTGCATCCAGCAGGGCCTTCGCGTCGGGCCAGGTCAACGCCGCGTTGGGACCGTGGCCGAGGGCTTCCGGATCGAGCTTGTAACTGAGCGGCAACGGATCGAGAAAGGGTCGGTACAGATGCGCGCTGCGCCCGGGCAGCGGATCGCCGCTCATCACGTGCAGCACCGTCAACATGGTCATGCTGGCACCGATCCCGAGGCCGATGGCCAATACCATCAGCGCCGTCATGATCCAGTGTCGACGCAGGCTGCGCCAGGCCAGATCAAGGTAATAAGCGAACATCACACGCTCCCGTCATCCGCAGGGCGGGCACTGCCCGCCAATTGCTTGCTCGTTGTTACCCTGTGCCACATGCGGCGGGCAATGCCCGCCCTGCTCGCTTCGGCTTTCATTTCCGGATTCATCACACGCTCCTCGTGGCGACGACGGGCGGGACACGGGAGGCGCGCAGGGCCGGGGCCAGCACGGCAAGCTGGCCCAGCACCAGCAGCAACGCGGCGCCCAGCGGAAGGTATTGCCACGGCAGGCGCGAGAGCTCGTAGTGCTGCATCAGCCACAGGTTGATGCCGTAGGCGGCCGCGAGGCCGAGCACCACGCCCGATCCCACCACCAGCAGGTTCTCGATCTGCAGATGGTTGAGAATGTTGCGGCGCCGCGCGCCCAGGGCGCGGCGAATGCCGATCTGGCGCGTGCGCTGGCCGACCCAGTAGCTGGTCATGCCCATGATCCCGGCAAGGGTCACGATCAGCACGATCAGGCAGACGCCGGCCAGCAGCCACACGGCGGCGCGGGACTTGGCCAGGGCACGGTCGCGTACCGCGGCATACATGTCGTATCGCGGATCGATGCCTTTCACCATGCCGGTGCCGAGCATGCGCTGGACGACCTGCTTGACCGACGCCGTGACCTGTCGCGGGTCGGCGTGGCCCACGCGTATGCCGAACGACGGCACCGGCCAATGATTGGGAATGCCGGGAAACAGCATGGTGTAGTCCAGGCCGGGATGCTTGCCGGTGCCGAAGTCATTGCGCATCAAGTGCGCTACCACGCCGACCACGGTCCGCCGGGGCGCGTCCGCCTCGTCGCCGATGCGCATGCGCTTGCCCAATGCCTTGCCTCCCGGGAACAACTTGTCGGCAAGCGCCCGCGTGATGATGACCGGCCCGTTGCGATGCATGCCCAGCCCCTTGTATTGCACGCTCTCCTCGGCGGCATTGAAATTGCGCCCTGCCACCAGCTGCAATCCCAATGTATCGACCAGGTGATTGCCGACGTACATCGCCGCATTGGTCTTGACGTGGCTTTCCACGCCGATCACGTTGCCGTTGAACCTGGCGTTGGTCACCATCGGCAACGACCCCGCCACGCTGACCGAGGTAACGCTCGGAATCGCGCGCAAGGCCATTTCCGTTTCATGCAGGCGGGTCGCCGACCATGGCTTGCCACTCGCCGCGATATGCCAGGCCACGATCAGGTGGTCCGGCCGGCTCACGCCGTCGGGCATGAGGATCGGCACCAGCCGCTGCTGCAACAGGAACAGGGCATTGCAGGCAATGGCGCAGGCCAGCGCCACCTGCAGCACCACCAGCAAGGGCATCAGGCGATGGCGCAACAAGGGCTTGATGATGTGCTTCATGGCCTCTCCTCATCCAACCTTGATCTGCAGGGCCGGCGGCTGTCGGCATACCCGCCACGCCGGCAGCACGCCCACCACCAGGCCCACGACCAGCGACAGCAGCAAAAGACCGATGAACACGGCCACGCTGAATTGCGCGGCCGCGGCATAGCCCACCGGCTGCATGCGCACGACCCACAGGCCCAGCAGGGTCAACGGGAGTGCCAGAAGGCCACCGGCCAGGCCGAGCAATCCCGCCTCGATCATGTGTTGCGCGAACACGTGGCGCCGCGATGCGCCCAGTGCGCGACGGATGGCCGTATCCCCTTGCCGGCGCAGGAACCTGGCCGCCAGCAGGCCCGCCACGTTCACCATGCACAGCAACAGAAAGCCGCCGGCCAGCATCAGGTTGAGACTGACGTCATTGGGCACCGCGTGATTGATGTCCATCCACGCACGCGTGCCGTACAACCTGGCCCGGGGCGCATGCACGAAACGCCCGGCATCATGTTGCGCCTGCGCATAGCCGGTGAGGAAATGCTGGTAAGCCGCCACTTGCGCGGGTGTGTCCAGTGCCACCCAGGTTTCCAGCCAACGGCAACGTTCCACCTTCGCCGACTGAAACCGGATGGTCGTCGAACCCTTGGGGCACTTGCCGGACATGAACGGCCCCACGCCGGCATCCAGCGCCGCGTCCACCGGCACGAAAAACTGCAGCTCCTGACCCACCGGATCATTGTCGTGATGGACAAGGCCGAGAAACTTCACGCGCGGCTTCCAGGACGCGGTGACGGCGATGACACGGAACTGCCGCGAACCGAACGTGACGCTGCGCCCGACGGCATCGGCCTTGCCGAACAGCTTTTCGGCCAGCTTGGCATCGATCACGATCACCGGATCGTGCGCGACCTGCTCGGCCGCCGTCCATGGCCGGCCGTAACGCAACGGCACGCCGAACGTCGCCAGCAGCGACCCGTACCCCATCAAGCCGACGGCCTGGACCGATTGCTTGCCGTCAGGTGTGCCGAGCCGCGCCAGGCTCCAGGCCGCCGCCACCTGTCCGGGCGCGCGATGCGCATCCACCAGGGCCCTGGCATCGCGAAGCTTCAACAAGCTGGTCGGCGCATCGTAGGGGCCGCTGTCCCCGGCGTCCGCCCCGCGCGAATCCATGGTGACGACATACAAATGGTCGCTGATGCCCGGCAACGGATCAGCGGACAAGGCATGGAAAATCGTCATCGCCGTCATCGTCGAGGCAATGCCGATGGCCATCGTCAGCACCAGCAGCACCACCATCGCCGGACTCTTGCGACAACGCCGCAACGCCAGTTGCAGGTAATAGACAAACATCACGAGCCTCCTGCGGGTCCGCAGGTGCCAACCATCGCCGCACGGCAAGCACTGCCCGCCGCATCGGGCATCCCGTGGCGGGCAGTGCCCTCCCTGTGCGGTTGCGCCTTCATCACACGCTCCTCGTCGCCACCACCGGCGGCACGTTGGATGCGCGCAAAGCCGGCGCCAGCACGGCCAGTTGGCCCAGCAACCACAGCACCACGGCGCCGACGGCCAGGTACCACAGCGGCAGGCGCGGCAACTCGTATTGGCTCATCAGCAACAAATTGAGGGCATAGGCCAGCACCAGGCCGAGCACGATGCCGAAGGTGACGATGAGGAAATTCTCGGTCTGGAAGTAATGCAGGATGTCGCCGCGCGTGGCGCCCAGCGCACGGCGCACGCCGATCTGCTTGCGTCGTTGCGCCACCCAGAAGCTGGCCAGGCCGACGATGCCGAAGGCAGTGATGCCGAGCAGCGCCACGATCACGCCGATCAGCAAGTTCGTCATGGTGCGGTCGGACCGAAAGTATTCATGACGCAGTTCAGGCAGCGTCTTGCTGTTGCCCGTGTCCAGCACGGCATCGGGGGCCGCCTTGGCCGCGGCCCCGCGCGCCTGCACCAGCACCTCCTGCAATTGGCCGGGCCTGGCACGCAACAGATAAGACCCTGCCAGGTGCGCACCGGGCAGGCCCGGCACGAACGCCGACCATTGCGATGCCTGCGGTCCGCCGAAGGCGCCCGGATACGGACGTACCAGCTTGTCCAGCACCCCGGCCACGCGGAAATGGAAGGTGCCGGTCCAGAAATTCCTGCCCACTGCCTTGGCATGCGGCCACAGGTGTTCGGCAAGACTGCGCGTCACCCAAACGCGTGCATCGTCGGGAACGAAATGTTGCACCGGTCGATAGTCGGCCGACTGCGGTTTCGGCCCGGCCACCACCTGCAACCCGAGCGCCTTGAAGGCTCCCGGACCGCCAATGTAGAAATGGATGACAGCGGCGCGATCATGGCTGCGCGGTTTCAGGGTGATGCCGGCGGTGCCGGCATGCTGGCCGAAAGGCACTGCATTGAGGACGCTGACGGACTCGACGCCCGGCACGCCGCGCAGGCTCGACAGCACGCGCGCGTTGAGGTCGACGGCCTGATTCTCGTCGTAGCCATCGAGCTGGATGATCGCCAGCGCGTTTTCGTCGATGCCGCTCGGGATGTGCATCGCGTGCAGGCGATTGGCGATCAGGAAACAGGCATTGCAAAGCACCGCGCAGGCGAGCGCGATTTCCAGCGCGATCAGCACGGTCGCCAGGCGGTGCTTGCGCAATGCGGCAATGATGGGTTTGATCTGCATGTAGCGACCTCGGTTCCTGATGTAGGGCGGGCACTGCCCGCCGACTTTCGTACCCTTGTTGTCACGATGGCGGGCAGTGCCCGCCCTACAGCGTTTTCAGTTGCAGCGCCGGGGTGACGCGGCTGGCGCGCAGTGCCGGTATCAGCCCGGCCAGCAAGGCGGTCAGCAGCGCCAGTGCAAAGGTCAGCGCGAACATCGGCACATTCAGGTACACCAGTTCGGCGTAGGCCACGGCCTGCTCGCGCACCAGCGCAAGGCCGAGCAGCGTCAGCAGCAAGCCGGCGATGCCGCCCACCAGGCCGATCATGCCGGCCTCGACCAGGCACTGCGTGAATACCGCGCCACGGCTGGCACCCAGCGCGCGTCGCACGCCGATCTCGCCGCTACGGCGCAAAAATTTGGCCAGCAGCAGGCCCACGGTGTTGCACAGGCAGATGGCCAGAAACGCGAACGCCAGCCACATCTGCAACTTCACGTTCTTCGGCACGACGTGATTGAAGTCCAGCCATTGCATCAGGCTCATCAGGCGCGTGCCGTCGGCACCATGCGCAAAGCGGCCGAGTGCCTGCTGCTGGTCGGCGTAGTGATCGAGAAAGCGCTTGTACCGCGCCACCTTGGCAGGGGAATCCAGTTGCACCCACAAGCGCATCCACTCGCAAGGCTGGTTGCGCATGTCCTCGGTGTCGTAGTCCGTACCCCAGCAACTGAAGCGGAAAAATTTGCCGGGGTTGATGTCGCGTGCCGTGGAAAACGGCAGGTATATGTCATGGGGCCGGTCGTAGAACCCTGCCGTATCGCCAGTTCCGAATCGCCCACCGGCCACCAGGTAGAAGCGCAACAGCGGGCGCCACGGCGCCATGACCCCGATGATGGTGAGGGCGTGGTCCCCCAGCATCAGCGTCTTGCCGACGCTGTCGTCGCCGCCGTAGAGCTTGTTGTTGAGTTGGCTGGAGATCACCACCACGCGCGCGTGGTTTCCGTCATCCGCGGCATGCCACGGGTGGCCATAGCGGAACGGCACGTCGAACATGGGAAAGAAATCGGACGTGGTGGCCACGAAACCCTTCATCACCGGCCGCCGTGCGGAACCGGGCGCCCGGGTCTTGAGCGCACTCAAGGCGACCAGGGCCTGCCGGTCCGCTCGCTGCGCCTTCCACAGATCCATGGCCGAGTGGTAATCCATCACGTCCGGCGTGCCGTGCTTGCCGTCCAGGGGCGGCAGCGGGTTGACCTGCGGATAGAACAACGTGCCGGCACGCGTGGGGACCGGATTGCCGGACAGCAACACCGTCACCGTCAGCGTGGTCATGGCCGCGCCGATGCCGACCGCGATGGCCAGGATCATCAGCACGGTCAGCGCCTTGTTGCGCTTGAGGCTGCGCAAGGCCAGATTGATGTAATAGCCGAACATCAGGTGTCTCCTTTGGAGACGAAAACAGGGAGTCGGGAACAGGGAATGGGAAACGACGTAGGGCGGGCACTGCCCGCCATCAGGCACGCAATGCGGCGGGCAGTGCCCGCCCTACTCGCTCCGGTTCCCACTGCCGGTTTCATCACACGCTCCTCGTGGCCACCACCGGCGGCACTTCGGCGGCGCGACGGGCGGGGACGAACACCGCGGCCTGGCCCAGGATCATTACCAGCACCACGCCGGCCAGCACAGTGGCGATGGGCAGGCGATCCATGGACAGGTGCTGCATCAGCAGCAGGTTGAGACCGACGGCGAGGATGATGCCGAGCACGGCCCCGAAACCCGTGATCATCAGGTTTTCGATCTGGAAGTAATGCAGGATGTTGCCCTTGGTCGCGCCC
The DNA here is from genome assembly GCA_964496295.1 of uncultured Rhodanobacteraceae bacterium. Classification (GTDB taxonomy): domain Bacteria; phylum Pseudomonadota; class Gammaproteobacteria; order Xanthomonadales; family Rhodanobacteraceae; genus Oleiagrimonas. The sequence continues at coordinate 9,629 of CAZBZD010000052.1, forward strand.
AGCGCGCGACGCACGCCGATCTGCTTGCGCCGCTGGCCGACCCAGAAGCTGGTCAGACCGACGATGCCGGCGGCGGTGATGGCGATCAGGATCACGCAGATCACGCCCATCAGGATGGCCATGCCGACATCGCCCTTGTAACCGTCGGCACGGATCTGGGCGAAGCTTTGCACGGCGTCGTCGTCCATCACGCGCATCGGATTGGCCTTGTACAGCGCAGGCCTGGCCGCCTGCATCGCCGCGCTCAACCGACCCGGCCTGGTACGCACGGCATAACGCGAGAACGAGGCGTCCAGTCGCATCGGGACGAGTGTCGAGCTCCACTCGTAATCGTCGGCCCAACTCCCCAGGCTGGAGGTTTGCAGGCGCGCGATGATGCCGATCACCGTGGACGGCGTACTGTAACCATTGAGATATACCGTCTTGCCAAGCGCATGGCCGCCCGGGAAAAGCTTGTCCGCCAAGGCACGGGTAATGATGACCACTGCCGGCCGGATTTCCGAACGCGGCACGTTGTGCGTCACTTCCGATGGCCTGAAGTTGCGGCCGGCCACCAATTTCGTGCCCAGCGTCTGCAGCGCGCTGGAGTCGACGAAATACATGGTCGTCATGTTGAAGCTGGATTTGTCCTTGAATTCGATATGCGGCTTGGTGGAGATGGCGGTGCTCCACGTCGAGTTGGCCAAAGGCAAAGAGTTGGTCGGCGTCACCGAGGTCACTCCGGGAATCCGGCGCAAGGTGGCCACGTCTGCCTGCAACAGGCTGTCCAGTTTGTCGATGCTGGTCTGGTCGGTTCCCGTGGGCGCACCAACCCATTGCTGTGTCACCTGGAACAGGTTGCTTTCATCCAGCCCCGTGGGTCGATTCACCTTTTCGATGCGACCGGCGATGATGAAGATGGCGTTGCAGACGATGGCCAGCGTGAGCGCGATCTGCAGCGTGATCAGCACCACGCCGGACTTGTGCTTGCGCAGCGCGGAAAGAACGGGATGCATGCTCATTGCTTTCGCCTCAATTGGATTTCAATTGCCACGCCGGCTGCACGTGCGCGGCCCGGAAGGTGGGGTACAGGCCGGCCAGCGCCGTGGCGACGATGGCAAGCAACAGCGTGAGTCCCAGCAACGATGCATCCACGTGCGCCAGGTCGGCGATGTTGGAGGGCATGACCCAGCCCACGCCGATCACGCCCAGGCCGGTCAGCACCAGGCCCAGCACGCCACCGGCCAGGCCGA
>CAZBZD010000053.1:0-10839 GCA_964496295.1 uncultured Rhodanobacteraceae bacterium
AACCGACGAACCGCAGGGCGGGCACTGCCCGCCTCGCCCCGGACAATCCCTCCATAGTCGTCGGCCTGATTTCGTACTGCCGGACGTTGCAACGCTCGAATCACGATCACGCCAACGTGACGAAGCGATGATCGTGTCGTTGAAAACCACACTTCGCGAACGCTGGAAACAGCTGTCGCTGGAGCATGTTTACGGTGACGTCTTCCTGGCCACGGTGGACGATCGGGTAACCAGCGATGCGATCGCCGACATGGCCGACAATGACATTTGCATGATGGTGCCAGAATCGCTGAAGGAATCGAAGGAAACGTGCTACGCCGGCAAAGCCAACGTCATCACGTTCCGTGATTTTTTTGACGAACAGATTGCGCGCAAGCACCACAATTGCTTTTGATGGCGGTCTAGTCAGGCACACGGCACACGAAAAACCTTCTCGAAGAGCGACGACAGAACCGTAGGTTGGGTCATGACCCGACATCCTGTCAGATTGATGAAGCCAACCCGACCTGCTCCAGCCGCAGAAACGTACAACGAACCGTAGCGCGGGCCTTGACCCACCATGTTGCCCTGTGCGTCAAAGCCCGCCCTGCGTAGGTTGCCGATTTGGCTTGTTTTCTTCCTGGATCGGGGGTAGCATTGCATCAATGTACTAACGCGTTAATACATTGATGCCATGAAACGTCGCGCCGTCACTTCCGAAATCCGCCCCGAAACCGCCGAGGAAAGCCTCTGCCGGGCCTTGCTGTCGCTGGACACACTGCCGGCGATGCGCGCCTTTCTGCACGACCTGTGCACGCCGTCCGAACTGGAGGCGCTGACCGACCGCTGGAAGGTGGTGCCGTACATCCTCGAAGGCATGCCGTACCGCGAAATCCACGAACACACGGCGGTCAGCATCACCACCATCGGGCGTGTGGCGCGTTTTCTTGCCGACGGCAACGGTGGCTACATGAAGGCGGTCAAGGCCAGCGCCCCGCGCAAGCGGGCCACGCGCCAAGGGAGCAAGACATGAAACCGCGTGAACGCCTGCGCATCGCCGCGCAGAAGTCGGGGCGCCTGAGCGAGGCCGGGCTGGACCTGCTGGCGCGTTGCGGGCTGACGTTCCGGCAAAGCCGCGACAAGCTGTTCTGCTTCGGCGAAAGCCTGCCTGTCGATCTGCTGCTGGTGCGCGACGACGATATCCCGGGCCTGATCGCCGGCGGCACCTGCGATCTGGGCATCGTCGGGCGCAACGTGCTGGCGGAAGCCAATCTGGAGCATGCGGACGCGCCGCCGCTGCGAGAATGGCGTCCGCTCGGTTTCGGTCGCTGCCGGCTGTCGTTGGCCCTGCCGCAGGAACAGTCGTGGACGGCCCCCGCGCAACTGGCCGGCCAGCGCATCGCCACCAGCTACCCCCGGCTGCTGCGGCAGTGGCTGGATGCGCAGGGCATCGACGCGGCCATCGTCACCTTGTCCGGCTCGGTGGAAATCGCGCCGCGCCTGGGCACGGCCGATCTGATCTGCGATCTGGTGCAAAGCGGCGGCACGCTGGTCGCCAACCAGTTGCGCGAGGAAGCGGTGATCCTGGAAAGCGAAGCCGTACTGGCAGGCCCGGCGCAGGCGCCGGTGGACGAGCGCGGCGACTTGCAGGCGATGCTGCTGCGGCGTCTGGACAGCGTGCTCAACGTGCGCGAATCGCGTCTGGTGATGTTGCAGGCGCCGCGCACCGCGCTCGATGTCATCGCCGGTTTGCTGCCGGGGCGCCCGCGGCCGACCATCACCCCGATCGAAGGGCAACCCGACCGCATCGCCCTGCAGGCCGTGTGCAGCGGCCGCGTGGACTGGCAGGAGCTGGAAGCCATGCGCCGGGCCGGCGCGCAATCGATGCTGGTGTTGCCGGTGGAGAAAATGCTGGCATGAACGCTTCGAATGTCGTTTCCGAGGAGGTTCGTGGCGCGGCGCCGGCCGTGCTCGAATGGGCGCGTCTGGATGCCGCGGCACGCGAAGCCGGCCTGCAGCGTCCGGCGCAGTCGCGTGGCAAGGAGCGCACGCGCATCGTCGCCGATATCTTGAAGGAAGTGCGCGAGCGCGGTGATGCGGCCTTGCGCGCGTTGACGAAGCGTCTGGACGGTTGCGATCTGGACGAGCTGGCCGTGCAGCCGGCCGAGCGGGAGGCCGCCGAAGCCGGACTTTCGCCCGATCTGAAACAGGCCATCGCCGGGGCCAATGCGCGCATCGAGCTTTTCCACCGCGCCTGCATGCAGCCGCCGGTGCGCGTGGAAACCGCACCCGGCGTGGTGTGCGAGCGCGTGCCGCGCCCGATTCCGCGGGTCGGCCTGTACGTGCCGGCGGGCAGCGCGCCGTTGCCGTCCACGGCGTTGATGCTGGGTGCGCCGGCACGTCTGGCCGGTTGCCGCGAGGTGGTGTTGTGCACGCCGCCGCGCGCCGACGGCCGCGTGGATGCGGCGGTGCTGCATGCCGCGCGTCTCAACGGCATCGACAAGGTGTTCAAGCTGGGCGGCGCGCAGGCCATCGCGGCCATGGCCATCGGCACCGAAAGCGTGCCGGCCTGCGACAAGCTGTTCGGCCCGGGCAATGCCTGGGTGACCGAGGCCAAGTGCCAGGTGACGGCAATGCCCGGCGGTCCGGCCATCGACATGCCGGCCGGACCCTCGGAAGTGCTGGTGATCGCCGATGCCGCCGCCGATCCGCGCTTCGTCGCCGCCGACCTGCTGTCGCAGGCCGAGCACGGGCCGGATTCGCAGGTGTTGCTGCTGAGCGACGACCGCGCCTTGCTGGATGCCGTGGCCGTCGAGCTGGATGTGCAACTGGCCACGTTGCCGCGTGCCGACATCGCGCGCCGGGCGCTGGCGCAGAGCCGCCTGATCCGGGTCGAGTCGCTGGACGAGGCGGTCCGCGTGAGCAACCGTTACGCGCCGGAACACCTCATCGTCAACGTGCGCGAGCCGCGTGCGCTGGTCGAGCGGATCGAAAGCGCCGGCTCGGTATTCCTGGGTGCGTGGACACCCGAATCGGTCGGCGATTACGCCAGCGGCACCAACCACACCTTGCCGACCTACGGCCACGCGCGTGCGCTGAGCGGGCTGTCGGTGGACAGTTTCCGCAAGCAGGTCACGGTGCAGGAATTGTCGGTCGAAGGCCTGCGGGCCATCGGCCCCTGCGTGGAAACCATCGCCATGGCCGAGGGGCTGGAGGCGCACGCGCGCGCGGTCGGCGTGCGTCTGGCGGCGCTGGAGCCGCAGGCATGAACGTGCTGGATCTGGCACGCCCGGAAGTGCGCGCGCTGACGCCCTACGCCTCGGCGCGCACGGAAGCGGGCAGGGCGGAGGTGATGCTCAACGCCAACGAATCACCGTGGCCGCCGGTCGGCGCGGCGAAGCAGGGACTGAACCGCTATCCCGACCCGCAACCGGCCGTGCTGCGCGCGCGGATGGCCGGGCTGTACGGCGTGCGCGAGGAACAGGTATTGCTGGGGCGCGGCAGCGACGAGGCCATCGACCTGCTGGTACGCGCGTTCTGTCGCCCCGGTGTCGATGCCATCGCCGTGTCGCCGCCGACTTTCGGCATGTATGCGGTGTGCGCGGGCGTGCAGGGTGCGGAAGTGGTCCGCGTGCCGCTGGATGCGGCGTTCGGACTCGACGCGGATGCCGTGTCGGCCAGCCTGCCGGCGTCGGTGAAACTGCTGTTCGTGTGCTCGCCCAACAACCCCACCGGCGGACTGGTGCCGTTGGCCGACATCGAGCGTCTGGCGACGGCGCTGGCCGGCCGTGCGCTGGTGATCGTGGACGAGGCCTACATCGAATTCGCCGATGCCCCGAGCGCCGCGACGCTGCTCGATCGTCACCCCAACCTTGGCGTGTTGCGCACCTTGTCCAAGGCCTGGGCGCTGGCTGGCGCGCGCGTCGGCGCGTTGCTGGCCGCTCCGGAAATCATCGCGTTGCTGCGCCGGATCATGGCGCCGTATCCCTTGCCCACGCCGAGCACGGAAGCGGCGCTGGCCGCGCTGGAACCGGCGGCGCAGCGCCTGGTGCGCACCCGTGTCGCCGGCATCGTCGCCGAGCGCGGGAAGCTGGCCGCCGCGCTGGCGGGCATGTCCGGCGTGCGCCGGGTGTATCCGTCGCGGGCCAATTTTCTCACCGTGGCGTTCGATGACGCGGTCGGCGTGTATCGCGCGCTGATCGTGCAGGACATCGTGGTGCGCGACGTCACGCGTTATCCGGGGCTGGGCGATGCGTTGCGCATCAGCATCGGCACGCCGGCCGAGAACGCCCGCCTGCTGGCCGCCATCGCATCCCCCCATGCAGGGCAGGTTCCTGCAACGGAAGGAGAGACGGCGCGCGGGCGGGTGTCGACGGGAGAGGGTGCATGACGCGCAAGTTTCTTTTCGTGGACCGCGACGGTTGCCTGATCGAGGAGCCGACCGACGAGCAGGTCGATCGGCTGGACAAGCTCAAGCTGATGCCGGACGTGATTCCGGCCCTGCTGCGCTGCATCCGCTCCGGCTACGAACTGGTCATGGTCACCAATCAGGACGGCCTGGGCACGGCGGGTTTTCCGCAGGCCGATTTCGAACTGCCGCAGCAGGCGCTGCTGGATCTGCTGGCCTCGCAGGGCATCCGCTTCCGCGAGGTGCTGGTCGATGCTAGCTTCCCGCACGAGAACCTGGACACGCGCAAGCCCGGCACGGGGCTGGTGCGTCACTATCTGGCCGACGACGGCTGGAGCCGCAAGGGGTCGGCCATGATCGGCGATCGCGACACGGACATGGCGTTTGCTGCCAATATCGGCGTGCGCGGCCTGCGCGTGGGGCCGCAGGGACTGGACTGGATGGCCATTGCCCATGAACTGTGCGACGTGCCGCGCACGGCCAGCGTCGAGCGCGACACGCGTGAAACCCGCATCCGCGTGAGCGTCGATCTGGATGGCGGACCGCATGCGGGCATCGCCACCGGCATCGGCTTCTTTGACCACATGCTGGAACAGCTTTCGCGCCACGGCGATTTCACCCTGCAGCTGGCCTGCGACGGCGACCTGCACGTGGACGAGCACCACACGGTGGAAGACTGCGCACTGGCACTGGGCGAGGCCCTGCGTCGGGCGCTTGGCGACAAGCGCGGCATCGGCCGTTACGGTTTCACGCTGCCCATGGACGAATCGCTGGCAAGCGCCGCGCTGGATCTTTCCGGTCGTGCCTGCTTCGTGCTCGACGGCACTTTTCCGCGCGACGGCGTGGGCGGGCTTTCCACCGAGATGGTGGAGCACTTCTTCCGCTCGCTGTGCGACGGTCTGGGCGCCAACCTGCATCTGCAGGTGCGCGGAGAAAACACGCACCACATGATCGAAGGCTGCTTCAAGGCCGTCGCGCGCTGCCTGCGCCAGGCGTTGCGCCGCGAGGGCGATGCGCTGCCGAGCACGAAAGGCGTGCTGTGATGGATGTCGTGCTGGTGGATGCGGGCGGGACCAACATCGGTTCGGTGCGCTATGCCCTGCAGCGCCTCGGTGTCGAGGCCGACATGACCACGGACGCGGCGCGCATCCGCGCGGCCAGCCACGTGATCCTGCCGGGCGTCGGCGCTGCCGCCGAAGGCATGCGTCGCCTGCGGGAGCATGGTCTGGATGCGATCGTGCGCAATCTGAGCCAGCCGGTGCTGGGTGTGTGTCTGGGCATGCAGTTGCTGTTCGAGCATTCCGCCGAAGGCGACACGGCCTGCCTCGGCCTGCTTCCCGGATGCGTCGAAAAACTGCCGGGCAGTGCGTCGCTGCGGGTACCGCACATGGGCTGGAACCGCCTGCGCATCGCACGCGAGGATCCGCTGCTGGACGGCATCGCCGACGGCGGGCATGCCTATTTCGTGCACGGTTACGCCGCGCCGGTCACTCCGGACGCGCTCGCCACCAGCGAGCATGGCGTGCCGTTCGCGGCCATCGTGCGCAAGGACAATTTCTGCGGCATGCAATGTCATCCCGAACGCTCCGGCGCGCTCGGAGCCCGATGCCTGAAGAACTTCCTGACACTGTGAACATGTTTACCGTCATTCCCGCCATCGACCTTCGCGACGGACGCGTGGTGCGCCTGCTGCAGGGCGACTATGCGCGCCAGACCGACTATGCCGTCGAACCGCTGTTGCTGGCACGTGGCTACGCCGCGGCCGGCGCCCGATGGCTGCACGTGGTCGATCTGGATGGCGCCCGCGACGGCATGCAGACGAACCTGCCCGTGCTGTCCGCGCTCGCGCATGCCGGGTTGAAGGTGCAGGCCGGTGGCGGCATTCGCGGCGAAGCCGATCTCGAACGCCTGTACGATGCCGGCGTCGAACGCGCCGTCGTGGGTAGCCTGGCCGTGCGCGAACCCGAACGTGTCGCGCGTTGGTTGGAGCAATACGGCGCAGAGCGCATCACCCTGGCGCTGGATGCCCGCTGGCGTGACGGCACATGGCAGCTTTCCAGCGCCGGCTGGACGACCAGCGAAGGCGTGGCACTGGATACACTGGCTCGGTTCTATGCCGGTATCGGCGCACGCCACGTCCTGAGCACCGACATTGATCGCGACGGTGCCATGACCGGCCCCAATCTGGATTTGTACGCGCATCTGCACGAAGCCTTTCCCGCGCTGGCCGTGCAGGCTTCCGGCGGCGTGCGTCACGCGGACGACGTGCGCGCCGTGCGCGAGTGCGGCGTGGCCGGCGTGGTGCTCGGTCGTGCCTTGCTCGAAGGCAAGCTGGTGCTGGCCGATGCCCTGCAGATCGACGAGGCCGAGGCATGCTGAGTCGCCGCATCATTCCGTGCCTGGACGTGCGCGACGGCAAGGTCGTCAAGGGCGTGCGCTTCCGCGACCATCGCGTGGTCGGCGACATCGTGGACCTGGCCTTGCGCTACCGCGACGAGGGCGCCGACGAAGTGGTGTTCTACGACATCACCGCCAGCCCGTCCGGACGCACGGTGGACCGCGACTGGGTGGAACGCGTGGCATGCGCGATCGACATCCCGTTCTGCGTGGCCGGCGGCATCCGCAACGTCGACGACGCGCGCCGCGTGCTGCATGCCGGCGCCGACAAGCTGTCGGTCAACTCGCCGGCGCTGGAACGTCCCGGACTGGTGGCCGAGCTGGCCGACGCCTTCGGCGTGCAATGCGTGGTCGTCGGCATCGACAGCCTGCGCGACGACGACGGCGAGTGGCGCGTGCGCCAGTACACCGGCGACCCGTCGCGCACCCGCGCGCTGCGCCGCCGCACGTTGGACTGGGTCGCCGAGGTCCAGCGGTTGGGTGCCGGCGAAATCGTGCTCAACTGCATGGGCAGCGACGGCGTGCGCGAAGGCTACGACGTGGAACAACTGGCCGCCATGCGCGCGATCTGCCGGGTGCCGCTGGTCGCTTCCGGCGGTGCCGGTGCGATGGAGCATTTCGCGGACGTGTTCAAGCGCGCCGACGTCGATGCGGCGCTGGCTGCCAGCGTCTTCCACGACGGCCGCATCGCCATTCCCGATCTCAAACGCCATCTGGCCGACTCCGGCATCGAGGTACGCCCGTGAAACCCTCCATCGATTTCGATCCCGACACCCCGGACTGGGCCAAGGGCGACGGCCTGCTGCCGGTCATCGTCCAGCACTGGCGCGGCGGCGAGGTGCTGATGCTGGGTTACATGTCGCGCGAGGCGTTGCAGCAGACCCTGGACACGCGGCACGTGACGTTCTGGAGCCGCAGCAAGCAGCGCCTGTGGACCAAGGGCGAAACTTCGGGCCACTGGCTGGTGCTGAAGTCCGTGCACGTCGATTGCGACCTCGACACCCTGCTGGTGCTGGCCGACCCGCAAGGCTCGACCTGCCACCGCGGCACGCGCACCTGCTTCGGCGAAGACACGGCCCCCGTGCTGGCCTTTCTCGGCCGACTGGACGAACTGGTCGCGCAACGCGAACGCGAACGTCCCGAGGGCAGCTACACCACGGCATTGTTCGAACGCGGCATCCGCCGCATCGCCCAGAAGGTCGGCGAGGAGGGCGTGGAAACGGCCCTGGCCGCCGTGGCGCAGGATGACGACGCACTGCTCGGTGAAAGCGCCGACCTGCTGTATCACCTGCTGGTGCTTTTGCACTCGCGCGGCCTGGACCTGCCCGCCGTGGTCGAGCGTATGCAGGAACGCCACCAACCCGGATAGGGCGGGCACTGCCGCCGGCAAGGCACACGGATTATCGCCGCCCGTGGACGCACCGTTCCGCCGGCGTTCGACACGCGGACGCCATGGCGGCATACCATGGTCCCGACACGAACCTGCGAGGAGACACGACATGCCGGAATTGATCATCGAGGCGCGCAGCCACGACCTGGGTGGCGGTTTCGAAGTGGCGCGGGTGCTGCCGAACCGGCAGCGGCGCATGGTCGGCCCGTTCGTCTTCCTCGACCACATGGGGCCGCTCGACCTGGACGCGCCGGTTCCGCGCGACCGCGACGTGCGCCCGCATCCGCACATCGGCCTGTCCACGGTGACCTATCTTTTCGACGGCCAGATGACGCACCGCGACAGCCTCGGTTGCGAGCAGGCGATTCGGCCCGGCGCGCTGAACTGGATGACGGCGGGCAAGGGCATCACCCACTCGGAACGCTTCGACGGCATGCGCGAAAACGGCGGCCGCATCGAAGGCGTGCAGGCCTGGGTCGGCTTGCCCGAGACGGACGAGGAGGGCCCTTCGGCTTTCGATCATTACGATGCTTCCGTGCTGCCCGTGCTGGACGCCGACGGCATCAAGGCGCGGGTGATCGCCGGCAGCGCCTTCGGCCTCACGAGCCCGGCCAAGACGTTCTCGCCGCTGTTCTACGTGCACGCGGAACTGGCGCCGGGCGCGAGCCTGCCCCTGCCCGAAGGCCATGCCGAACGCGCCGCCTTCATCGCCGGCGGCGAGGTGGAAGTGGCCGGCGAGCGCTTTTGCGCCAACCGGATGCTGGTGTTCGCCGCCGGCGACGCGCCCGCGATCAAGGCCGTGCAGGCATCGCGGGTGATGCTGCTCGGTGGCGAGCCGCTCGGGCCGCGCTACGTCTGGTGGAACTTCGTGTCCTCGCGACGCGACCGCATCGAGCAGGCCGCGGCCGACTGGAAAGCCGGGCGCATGCCGCTGCCCGACAGCGACCACGACGAATTCATCCCGCTGCCCGACATGCCGCTGCCGGCAAAGCGTTTCTGACCGTTCCCCCGCAAATCGTGCGTGTCTCGTAGGGCGGGCACTGCCCGCCGAAAGACCTCGCAATGGCGGGCCATGCCCGCCCTACCGGACAGCCGGTGTCCCGCCAGCGTCTGACGCCTCCGCTGCTCGCCCCCACCGATCAGTGCTTGCGCGCCAGCGTCAGGCCGTCGCCGATCGGCAACATGCTCAGGTCGATGCGCTTGTCCCGGTGCAGCTTGACGTTGAAGGCATGCAGGACGCGCGCGGTGTGGTCGTGGTTGGCCGCATCGACCACATGGCCCGACCACAGCGTGTTGTCCACGGCCATCAGGCCGCCCGGTCGCAGCAGTTCGAGCACGCGTTCGTAGTAGCCGTCGTAGTGGTCCTTGTCGGCGTCGATGAATCCGAAATCGAAACGGCCGGCCTGGCCATCGGCAAGCAGGGCGTCGAGCGTGTCCAGTGCCGGTCCCAGGCGCAGGTCGATGCGGTCCTCGACCCCGGCTTCGCGCCAGTAGCGGCGCGCGATGTCGGTGTATTCCCTGCTGACGTCGCAGGCGACGAGCTGGCCGTCGGCGGGCAGCACGCGCGCGACCGACAGGCTGGAGTAGCCGGTGAACACGCCGACCTCGATGCAGCGTCGCGCGTCGACCAGTTGCGCCAGCAGGGCCATCAGCTGGCCTTGTCCGGGGCTGATCTGCATGCCGCCGTTGGGCATGCCGGCGGTCTCCTCGCGCAAGGCGGCCAGCAGCGGCGGTTCGCGCAGCGCATGCGCGTGCAGGTAGTCGGTGATGGCGTCGGGGATGAATTCGTTGCTGCGGGACATGGGGAGTTTCCGGTTGCAGGTCAGGCCACGCCGCCAGGCTTGACGTGCTTGAAGTCGACGGGCGGCGCCAGCTGCGTGGTGAAGTCGAACACGTTTTCGTGCACCACGCGGCTCAGGTACACGTCGACCAGCGTGGTCTGGTTGGGTTCGATCAACGGCATCAGCTGCTGCATCGAGGTGTCGAGCATGGCTTGCCAGTGCTCGACGAAACGATCGGCGTGGAGCGGGTCGATGCGAATGCCGTAGGGTGGCCTGGGCACCAGTGCCGGGCGCGCCGTGCCGCCGTCGGGGCCGGGAATGGGCGGGCAGCCGGCGAGCGCGGCATGGTTGAGGTAGAAGGTGATGTTGCCCGGCTGCCGCTGGTTGGCCTGGCGGTCGATCATGAAACCGCCGGGCAGCTGGTCGGGGCTGTCGTCCGGCCCGGCGGTGAGCAGCAGCTTGACCTCGGAGACGTGCAGCATGGCGGAGTCGAACAGCCGGAAGATGACCATGCTGCACGGGTCGTGGATGTACTGGCGGTCGGGCAGCACCGGCACCTTCTCGATTTCCAGCCGGTGGTCGATGGCCTGGTGCCTGGCGTTTTCCGCGGCGAAGGTGGCGGTGAGCGCCGCGTAGTCGTCATCGTTTTTCACGCCGAGGCAGGCCAGGATGGCGCCGACCGTGGCATCGGGCTTGTCGTCGTCCTTGACGCTGGCCATGATGCCCATCTTGCTGCCCGAGTGCGACTTGCCGGGGACGATCTTGAAGGCGGTCGGCGCGGCGTGCGCGATCGATTCCGGCTCCAGCGTGCGCAGGCGCTTGCGTGCACTGGGCAGCGGCTCGCCGCGGCGGGTGGACGGCTGGCGCAGCACCACGTGGGTGGC
>CAZBZD010000054.1:0-10799 GCA_964496295.1 uncultured Rhodanobacteraceae bacterium
CCTGGCCAGATGGCAGAGTGGTTATGCAGCGGCCTGCAAAGCCGTGTACGCCGGTTCGATTCCGACTCTGGCCTCCATATTCGATCCCGACCCGCCCTCGTGGCGGGTTTTTCGTTCGAGGGCGTGGAACAGGCTTCCGGGTGACGTGGAATCGGCCTCCGGGTGTCCCGGAGTCCGGTCAGAATTCCAGGTTTTGCGCCGCGCACAGGTAGTCGATCATCGGCGCGATGCGCTTGAAGGTGGCGACGGCGAACGGCCGCAACTTGCCGGAGCAGGCCAGTTCCTCGCTGAAGCCCTCGCCGGCGGCGAAGCTCTTGCGCTTCAGGTCGTCGATCAGCTCGTGGTCGGCATCGAAGCCGCGCGGCGGACGCTTCAGGCTCTCGCCCCAGAACGCGAAATGCTCGCGGAACGCGCGGCCCTGCGTGGCGCGTTTCCAGGCCGCCGGGTTGTCGACCATGAAATCGCGGATGTTGCGCAGCGTGTGCGACTCCGGATGCCACAGCCCGCCGCCCGCGAAACAGTCGCCCGGGGCGATGTGCAGGTAGAACGAGGGCGCGGCGATCTCGCGACGGCGCTCGTGGAACAGGCGCGCGCCGGCGAACGGCTTGTACGGCAGCTTGTTGTGCGAAAAGCGCGTGTCGCGGTGGATGCGGAACATCGAGCCGCCGACCTTGCGCGGGTCGGCGCGGTAGTGCGTGCTGATTTTGGCCAGCGGTTCCTGCAGGTCGGTGATCAGCGCCAGGAACGGTTCGCGCACGTGCTTCTCGTAGTCGGCCTTGTGCGCGTGGAACCATTCGCGGTTGTTGTGCCGGTCGAGCTGGCGCAGGAAGCGGAAGGTGGCGGGCGAAAAATAGGTGCGTGGCATGGGCTGGATGGTAGCAAGAACATGCCTTGTGTCCCCGCGTTCGCCGCGCAGGGCGGGCGCTGCCCGCCATGGAAGGTTTCATGCGTGCGCGGAGCCTGTTCGGCGGGCAGTGCCCGCCCTACGTGATATCGGTGATCGTGAGGCTGGACCGCATGTCCCGGCCCCAGGCTTCGAGGTGGTCGAGCAGGACCTGGTCGCGGCCGCTGCGTTCCGGGTCCCGGCGCATGGCGGCGATTTCCGCGAAGTAGGCATCCAGGGTCAGCGTGGTGAGCGGTGTTTCGCGCGTCAGGCGTTGCCGGCGGAAGTCTTCCCAGCGCGCCTGTTCGGCGGCGTCCAGCGTGTCGGGCCAGTTGCGCGCGCGGTAGCGGAACAGGAGTTCGGGATAGCGCGGGTCGCGGAACGGGAAGTGGCCGTCCAGTTGCGCCGGCGGCGTGGCGCGCACGCGTTCCAGCAGCGGCTTGTCGGCATCGGGAAGAAAGCCGCCGTACAGGGCCAGTTCGGGATCCTCGGCCGGCGGCAGGTCGCTGGCGTTGGCATGGACCTCGCGCACCTTGGCTGCCAGGCCGTCGGCACGGCGCAGGCGCTCGGCGTTGGCCAGGCACTGTTCCACGTCCAGGCCGATGCGTCGGGTATCCGTGCCCTTGAGCACCGACAGCGGCGCCAGCGCGGGCGACTTGTTGACGTGCACCGTGCGCAGGCCGACGCGCTCGACGCCTTCGGGCAGGTCGGCGCGCGGCGTGAACAGGCGGTCGGCGATGGCCCCGGCATCCAGCCTGATCAGATCGTCGGGATTCGTGTCGAGATTGGCGACGATGACTTCGGTGTTGCGGTTCGGGTGCATGGCCAGCGGCACGATCAGGCTCAGGCAGCCGCGGCTGGCCGGGTAGCGCGAGGACACGTGCAGCAATGGCGTCATGCCGGCCACGTCGAGGAGGCCGAACACGGCCTGCTTGCGGCGCAGCTTGAAGTACCAGTCCCACAGGCGCGGCTGCTTGGTGCGCAGCAGGCGGGCCAGGGCGATGGTGGCTTCCACGTCCGACAGCGCGTCGTGGGCATGCTTCTGTTCGAGATGGTTGGCCGCGGCCAGGTGTTCGAGCCGGAAGCTGGGCGAGCCGTCGTCGCGGGTCGGCCATTCGATGCCGTCGGGGCGCAGCGCGTGGCACATGCGCGCCAGGTCGATGATGTCCCAGCGGCTGTTGCCGTTCTGCCACTCGCGCGCGTACGGGTCGTGGAAATTGCGGTACAGCAGGTTGCGGGTGATCGTGTCGTCGAAACGCAGCGAGTTGTAACCCGCGCCGCAGGTGCCGGGCGCGGCCAGCTCGTCATGCACGGCGGCGGCGAACTCGGCCTCGATCGCACCCTCGCGCTCGGCCTGCTGCGGCGTGATGCCGGTGATCAGCGTGGCTACCGGGTGGGGCAGGCTGTCAGTGGCCGGCTTGCAGTACAGCATGACCGGCTCGCCCACCGGCGCCAGGTCCATGTCGGTGCGGATGCCGGCGAACTGCAGCGGCCGGTCGCGCATGGGGTCGGCGCCGGAGGTTTCGTAGTCGTGCCAGAAGAAGGTGGGGGTGGTGGTCATGGGGGGATGATTGCATGGTTTGGAGTCCGGGGCTCTGGATGAGGGTGTTGGATCGGGACCGGGGACCCGGGACCCGGGACCCGCTCTTCGAAATTGTTTTGGCGAAGTGGTGGTATTCGGCTTCGGGTGGGCCGTGGGTGAGAGGGCGGAGAAGCCGAGCACATTGCGGCATCAATGTGTTCCGCAACCTTGTCCGGAGTCGGTTGCCATCATTACGCCTCGAGACGAATCGAAGGACGGGTCCCGGGTCCCCGGTCCCGATCCAACACCTCCATTGAAAGCCCACGCCCTCAACCCCTGCCCACTGCTAAACTCCCAGCCAAAGGAGCCCCCATGCCGCAAGCCGACGAAAGCAACCTCATCTGGATCGACCTGGAAATGACGGGCCTGGATCCGGACCACGATTCCATCCTGGAAATCGCCACCGTGGTGACCGACCGCGAGCTCGATGTCCTGGCCGAGGGCCCGGTGATGGCGATTGCCCACGACGAGGCGCGCCTGCTCGAGATGGACGACTGGAACCGCAACCAGCACGGCAAGTCGGGCCTGTGGCAGCAGGTGCTGGAATCGGGCGTGGATCATGCGGAAGCCGAGGCGCGCACGCTGGCCTTCCTCGAGCAGTGGGTGCCGGCCGGAAAATCGCCGATGTGCGGCAACTCGATCTGCCAGGACCGCCGCTTCCTGTACCGGCAGATGCCGAAGCTGGAGCGTTATTTCCATTATCGCCACGTGGACGTGTCCACGCTCAAGGAACTGGCGCGGCGCTGGGCGCCGCAGGTGGCGAAGGGCTTCAGCAAGGCCAGCGCGCACACCGCGCTCAGCGACATCCGCGACTCCATCGAGGAACTGGCGCATTACCGCCGCTTCATGGGCGAGCTCGGCGGACGGCGGGACGCATGAACGCGTGGGCGCCCGGCGTGCGCACGCTCGATTGCGCCGGACGTCTGCTGGCGCTGGACCGGCCGCGGGTGGTCGGCATCCTCAATGTCACGCCCGATTCGTTTTCCGACGGCGGCGAGCATGCGTCACCGGATGCCGCCGTGGAGCATGGCCTGCACATGGTGGAAGCCGGCGCCGGCATGCTCGACGTGGGCGGCGAATCCACGCGGCCGGGCGCGGCGGACGTGCCGGTCGAGGAGGAACTGGCGCGGGTGGTCCCGGTCATCGAGCGCCTGGCGCGCGAGGTCGAGGTGCCGGTCGCCATCGACACGTCCAAGCCGGAAGTGATGCGGGCGGCGGTGGATGCCGGCGCGGGCATGATCAACGATGTCTGCGCGTTGCGTCGCGAAGGCGCGCTCGACGCCGCGGCGAAGACGGGCGCGGCGGTATGCCTGATGCACATGCAGGGCGAACCGCGCAGCATGCAGGTCGATCCGCATTACGACGACGTCGTGGCCGAGGTGCACCGTTTCCTGGCCGACCGCGTGTTGGCTTGCGAAATGGCCGGCATCGACAAGCGCAAGGTCGTGGTCGACCCCGGTTTCGGCTTCGGCAAGAACCTGGAGCACAACCTCGCGCTGCTGCGCGCGCTGGACACGCTGCGCGACCTGGCGGCCGGCATCTACACGGGCCTGTCGCGCAAGTCGATGCTGGGCGCCATCACCGGCCGCGAAAAGCCCGCGGACCGCGTTTCCGCCTCCGTGGCCGCGGCCATGATCGCCGTCCAGCGCGGCGCGATCATGGTGCGCACGCACGACGTCGCCGCGACCTGCGACGCGCTGGCCGTCTGGCAGGCGGTGCATGCCGGCGATCCGGCGCCGCGTCCGGCCGCTCCTGCCGCCCCCGTGTGGCCCGACGACGACTGATCGCGCCACAATAACGATTCCCGATTCCCGATTCCCGATTCCCATGGACAAAAAATACTTCGGTACCGACGGCATCCGCGGCAAGGTCGGCGACTGGCCCATCACCGCCGAATTCATGCTGCGCCTGGGCCGCGCGGCCGGCGTCGCGCTGGCCGGCAGGAACGGCCGCGCCACGGTCCTGATCGGCAAGGACACGCGCGTGTCCGGCTACATGTTCGAGTCGGCGCTGGAAGCCGGGCTGGTCGCGGCCGGCGCCAACGTGCTGCTGGTCGGCCCGATGCCGACGCCGGCCGTGGCCCTGCTCACGCGCAGCCTGCGCGCCGATGCCGGCATCGTCATCAGCGCCTCGCACAACCCGCACCACGACAACGGCATCAAGTTCTTTTCCGCCGCCGGCGAAAAGCTGGACGACGACGTGGAACTGGCCATCGAACGCGAGGTGGATGCCGAGTTCGCCACCGTGCCTTCGCACGACCTGGGCAAGGCCTCGCGCGTCGACGATGCCGACGCGCGCTACGTGGAATACTGCAAATCCACGCTGCCCGAGGATTTCAGCCTGCGCGGCCTGAAGCTGGTGATCGACTGCGCGCACGGCGCGACCTACCAGGTGGCGCCGAAAGTGTTCCGCGAGCTCGGCGCCGAGGCGGTCACGCTGGGCGCCGCGCCGGACGGCTTCAACATCAACGACGAGGTGGGCTCGATGCACCCCGCGGCCATGCGCAGGGCCGTGGTGGAGCACGGCGCCGACGCCGGCATCTGTTTCGACGGCGACGGCGACCGCGTGCTGATGGCCGACGCGCAGGGCAACCTGGTCGACGGCGACGACCTGTTGTACATCCTGGCCTGCGGCTGGCATGCGCGCGGCACGCTGAAGGGGCCGGTCGTGGGCACGGTGATGAGCAACTTCGGCCTGGAGCGGGCGCTGGCGGCGCGGGACATCCCGTTGTTGCGGGCCAGGGTCGGCGACCGCTACGTGCTGCAGCAACTGAAGCAGCACGGCGGCAACCTGGGCGGCGAAACCTCCGGCCACATCCTGTGCCTGGACCGCGCCACCACCGGCGACGGCATCGTCAGCGCGCTGGCGGTGCTGGAGATGCTGGTCGGCCATGGCCAGAGCATGGCCGAGGCCCTGTCCACGCTGGACAAGCTGCCGCAGACCACCATCAACGTGCGCGTGGACAACGGCGCCGAGCGGGTGGCCAGCGAGCCCGTGCAGGAGGCCCTGGCGCAAGTCCGCCGGGAGCTGGAAGGACGCGGTCGCGTCGTGCTGCGTCCGTCGGGTACCGAACCGGTAGTGCGGGTCACGGTCGAGGCGGCCGATGCCGACGAAGTGCAGCGCGTGGCCACGCGGCTGGCAGAGGCCGTAAAATGAGGGCACTCACGCTCGTGAGCCTGCCGGGTGTCCGAAACGCCCAACCAGGTCGCCAGGGAACGGCCCGACGTGCACCGCCTCGCGGTGGCGGATGACGAACACCGCACGCCCACCTGGAGTTCCCTCATGAAACACGTTCCCACCCTCGACATGCGCCGCTTCGACAGCGACCGCGACGCCTTCGTCGCCGAACTGGGCGCGGCCTACCGCGAGTTCGGCTTCTGCGGCATCAGCCACCATGGCGTGCCGCGCGAGCTGGTCGACCATGCCTACGACGTCTTCAGGCAGTTCTTCGCCCTGCCCGAAGCGGTGAAGATGCAGTATCACCAGCCCGGCACCGGCGGCGCGCGCGGTTACACGCCGTTCAAGGTGGAAACGGCCAAGGACAGCGAATATCCCGACCTCAAGGAGTTCTGGCACATCGGCCGCGAGCTGCCGGCGGATTCGAAATACGCCGCCGACATGGCGCCCAACGTCTGGCCGGAGGAAGTGCCGGATTTCAAGCGTTGCGGGCTGGACCTGTACGACGCCCTGGACGGGCTCGGCGGGCGCCTGCTGCGCGCGCTGGCGCTGCACATCGACCTGCCGGAAGACTACTTCGAGGACAAGGTGCAGTTCGGCAACTCCATCCTGCGCCCGATCCACTACCCGCCGATCGAGAGTGGCGACGTTCCCAACGTGCGCGCCGGCGCCCACGAGGACATCAACTTCATCACCCTGCTGGTCGGCGCCAGCGAGGCCGGGCTGGAAGTGCTGACGCGCGAGGGCGAATGGCTGCCGGTCACCACCGAGGGCGACGCCATCGTGGTCAACATCGGCGACATGCTGCAGCGCCTGACCAACCGCGTGTATCCGTCCACCACGCACCGCGTGGTCAACCCTCCCGGCGATGCCGCGCGCAAGGCACGCTATTCGGTGCCGTTCTTCCTGCACCCGAACCCGGACGTGGTGCTGGATCCGCTGCCGCAATGCATCGGCGACGACAACCCGCGGCATTACGAAGGCACGCTGACGGCGCACGAGTACCTGCAGCAGCGCCTGCGCGAGATCCGCCTGATCTGACTCCCTTCGAACCGGTTGCGCCGCAGGCTCCTACGAGGGCGTGTCGGGCTCTTGCGCGCGGTAGGCCCTGGAATGCCGTGCCGAAAGATGCAGCGTCAGGCGGTCCGGCAGCACTTCGGCGACGGCCTTGATCGCGCGGTTGATGCGCCCCGGCACGTACACGACGCGCCCGCGCTCGACCGCGTCCAGCCCTTCGCGCACCACGCGTTCGGCTTCCATCCACATCCAGCGCGGCATCCGCGACACCAGCTCGCGGGTGCCCGAGACATCGTGGAACTCGCTCCAGGTGAAACCCGGGCACAGCGCGCAGACATGGATGCCGCGGCTGCGGTTTTCGAGCGCCAGCGACTGCGAAAAACGGATCAGGTAGCTCTTGGCCGCCGCGTACAGCGTGTGTCCGGTGGAGCCGGGCAGGTGGCCGGCCAGCGAGGCCACGTTGATGATGCGCCCGAAGCCGCGTTCGCGCATGCCGTGCAGCAGGTGATGGGCCAGTTCCGTGGGTGCCCGCATCATCACCTGCATGAAATCGTCATGGGCCTCCCAGGGTTGCCGGTGGAAATGGCCCGGCAGGCCGTAGCCGGCGTTGTTGACCAGCATGTCGATGGCCAGCCCGCGTTCGTCGAGCGCCGCGACCAGTTGTGCCGGCGTGGCGGGGTCGGCGAGGTCGGCGGGCGCCACCACCACGTCGATGCCGTGGGCCTGCTTCAGCTCGAGCGCCAGCGACTGCAGGCGCTCGACGCGGCGCGCGGTCAGGACCAGGTGGTGTCCGCGTGCCGCCAGGGCGCGCGCAAAGGTTTCGCCGATGCCGGCCGAGGCGCCGGTGACCAGGGCGTGTCGCGGTGCGGATGCGGGTGTCATGGGCAGGATCGTGCGGGTACGGAGGCGTCATGATAGCGAGCATGCATTGCCGGATGCGGGCGCCGCCGCTATCCTTTGCGGCCTTTGTTCAGGCTTTCTTCCCGGTCATGCGCAAGAAACTGGTGGCAGCAAACTGGAAAATGCACGGCTCGCGCGCGATGGCGGGCGAGCTGGTCGAGGCGATCGTCCGCGGCTTGCCGCAGGACATCGACGTGGCGGTGTTTCCCCCGTTCCCCTATGTTGCCGAGGTGGCGACGCGGCACGCGGACGCCCTGGGCGTCGGCGGCCAGGATGTCAGCGCCCACGGCGAGCCGGGCGCCTTCACCGGCGAGGTGTCGGCGGCGATGCTGCACGACACCGGTTGTGCCTGGGCGCTGGTCGGGCATTCCGAGCGCCGGCAGTACCACGGCGAGGACGATGCCGTCGTCGCGGCCAAGTTCGCCGCCGCGCTGGGCGCCGGCCTGGTGCCGGTGTTGTGCGTGGGCGAAACGCTGGAGCAGCGCGAGGCCGGCAACGCCGAGGCGGTGATTGCCAGGCAGCTGGACGCCGTGCTCGATCTTTGCGGCATCGAGGGCTTCGCCCGCGCCGTCGTCGCCTACGAGCCGGTATGGGCCATCGGCACCGGGCGTACGGCCACGCCGCAGCAGGCGCAGCAGATTCATGCGTTCATCCGTAGCCATATGGCGGAGCGGGATGTTAAAATCCCGAAGCTGACCCGGATCGTTTATGGCGGCAGCGTCAAGCCGGCCAATGCGGCCGAGCTTTTCGCGCAGCCGGATATCGATGGTGGTCTGATCGGTGGTGCCTCGCTGGTGGCCGCCGATTTCCTGGCCATTTGTGCCGCGGCACGGCCCCAGCGTGAAGCGGCGGATTGATTTATGTTCATTATCTTCAGCGTTTTCTACATCCTGATCGCCGCGGCGATGATCGTGCTGATCCTCATGCAGCGCGGCGAAGGTGCCAATGCCGGCGCCAGCTTCGGCGGCGGTTCGTCGGGCACCGTGTTCGGCGCGCGCGGTTCGGCCAGCTTCATGAGCCGTGCCACCAGCGTGCTGGCCGGGCTGTTTTTCATCCTCAGCCTCGGCATGGCCATCTACCTTGCGCACTCCGGTGCGCCCCAGCCGGCCAGCGACCTGGGCGTGATGTCGGGCGTGGGCACGACCGGCACCCCGACCGAACCCGCCAAGGCGGCGCCCGAGCCGGTGCAGACGGCTCCCGCCACGGCCGTGCCCCGGGCCACCGTGCCGGCGGGTTCCACTTCGGAAAGCGGCACGCCGGCACAGACGTCGGAAAGCAGCGTGCCGGCGGCCACGGTCGGTGGCGACCAGGCCGGGAAGGCCGAGACCGACAAGGATCAGACATCATCCGGATCGGAATGACGATCCACATGGTTTGACATGTATTGCCCAGGTGGCGGAATTGGTAGACGCACTACCTTGAGGGGGTAGCGACCACTGGTTGTGGGGGTTCGAGTCCCCCCCTGGGCACCACATACCCGGCCGTCGGGACAGTTTGATGACGGACTGTCCCGGCGTGACCACTGATGCGCCCGAGGCGCGGAGGTTTGCCAAGCGTGCTAGCCGAATACTGGCCCATTCTCCTGTTCATCGCGGTTGCCGTCGGCATCGGCGTCGCGCTCCTGGCCATCGGCCTGATCTTCGCCCCGAAGCGGCCGAACGCGGAAAAGATCTCGCCCTACGAGTGCGGTTTCGAGCCGTTCGAGGATGCCCGTCAACGCTTCGACGTGCGTTACTACCTCATCGCCATCGTGTTCATCCTGTTCGACCTGGAAGTGGCGTTCCTTTTTCCGTGGTCGGTGGTGTTCGACAAGATCGGCATCATCGCCCTGATCGAAATGGCGCTGTTCCTGGCGCTGCTGGTGGTCGGATTCGCCTGGATCTGGAAGAAGGGGGCACTGGAATGGGAGTGAAGCTTTTCCCGTGCGCAGGACCGGGCATCGTGCCACGGCCTGCACGCAAACGATCACGACGCGGTCGTGCCGCGTTTGCCGTTCAAGTCGCTTGCGCGCCTTTGGCGTCGACACATCCTCGTGCCGATGTCCCGCCTTGTGAACTCGTGGCCATGATGGAGGTGAACGCATGGGCGTGATATCAACCATCGACCGGGTGATGCACAACCCGGAGCCGCTCAACCTCGTCGACGACATCCTGCGCCCGGCCGGTGACAACCCGGTCATGCAGCGCGGTTTCGCCACCACCAGCATCGACGCGCTGATGAACTGGGCGCGCACCGGCTCGATGTGGCCGATGACCTTCGGCCTGGCCTGCTGCGCGGTGGAAATGATGCACGCCGGCGCCGCGCGCCTGGACCTGGACCGCTACGGCGTCATCTTCCGTCCCAGCCCGCGCCAGAGCGACGTGATGATCGTCGCCGGCACCCTGGTCAACAAGATGGCCCCGGCGCTGCGCAAGGTCTACGACCAGATGCCCGAGCCCAAATGGGTCATCTCGATGGGCAGCTGCGCCAACGGCGGCGGCTACTACCACTATTCCTATTCCGTGGTGCGCGGTTGCGACCGCATCGTGCCGGTGGACATCTACGTGCCCGGCTGCCCGCCCACCGCGGAGGCGCTCATCCACGGCATTCTGCAGTTGCAGAAGAAGATCCGCCGCACCCACACCATCGCACGTTGAGGCCGGGGCATGACTGAGCAGGCAAGCAATGCCGCGTTGGCCGACCGCCTTGCGGCGCGTTTCGGCGACACGCTGACCGATGTTTCCACCGTGCGCGGGGAAACCACCATCGAACTGGCGCCGGACGATCTCGTCGCCGTGTGCACCGCCCTGCGCGACGAACCGGAATTCCGTTTCGCCTGTTTCGTCGACGTGTGCGGCGTCGACTACCTGAACTACGGCAAGGTGGAGTGGGACACCTCCGACGTCAGCGACGAGGGTTTCTCGCGTGGCGTGGAAGGGCAGGCCGCCGGCCGTTTCGCGTGGGAGGAGCGTCCGCGCGAGGTATCCACGCCGCGGCGTTTCGCCTCGGTCCTGCACCTGCTGTCGCTGGAACACAACGAGCGCATCCGCATCCGCGTTTTCTGCACCGACGACGCCTATCCGACGGTGCCCTCGGTGACGCCGCTGTGGGCGGGCGCGAACTGGTTCGAGCGCGAGTCGTTCGACCTGTTCGGCATCATCTACGAAGGCCACCCGGACCTGCGTCGCATCCTCACCGACTACGGCTTCGTCGGCCATCCGTTCCGCAAGGACTTCCCGCTGATCGGCAACGTCGAGGTGC
>CAZBZD010000055.1:0-10733 GCA_964496295.1 uncultured Rhodanobacteraceae bacterium
GCCGGGCGCGTGCTGGTGCTGGTGCCCGACGCGCTGGTCAACCAGTGGTTCGTGGAACTGCTGCGGCGTTTCAACCTGGCCTTCGCGATCTTCGACGAGGAGCGCTGCGAGGCGATCACGCAGTCCGATCCCGAAAGCAACCCGTTCGAGGACGAACAACTGGTCATCGCCGGCCTCGGCCTGTTCGAGGACGACGCCGGACGCCGCGAGCAACTGGTCCGGGCCGGCTGGGACCTGCTGGTGGTGGACGAGGCGCATCACCTGCAATGGACGCCCGAGGCCGCCAGCCCGCGCTACACGCTGGTGGAAAACCTGGCCGCCGGCACGCCCGGCGTGATCCTGGTCACGGCCACGCCCGAGCAACTCGGCCGGCGCGCCCATTTCGCCCGCCTGCGGCTGCTCGACCCGGCGCGCTACGGCGACCTGGACGCCTACCTGGCCGAGGCCGACGGCTACATCGAGCTGTCGCCGGTGGCCGACACCCTGGCCGCCGGTCGCCGGCTCGATCCGGCCCAGGCCGAGCTGCTGCGCGGGCACTTCGCCGACGACACGGACCTGCTGGCCATGCTGGACGACCAGGGTGAGCCGTTGCTGGACGCCCTGATCGACCGCCACGGCACCGGCCGGGTGATGTTCCGCAACCGCCGCGCCGGCGTCGGCGGCTTTCCGGACCGCATTCCGGACCTGATGCTGCTGCCCGGCGACGACCTCGACACGCGCGCGCGCCAGGCACTGGCGGCGGAATGCCACGCCGACCTCGACCCCGCGGCTCCCGAGGTCGTGCACGACTACACCGACGACCCGCGCCTGGCCGCCCTGCTCGACCTGCTGCACGGCCACTCGGACGAAAAATTCCTGTTGATCTGTCGCACCCAGGCCAAGGTGTCGGCCATCGAGGAAGCCCTGCGCGCCGCCGGCATCGACGCGGCCCGCTTCCACGAGGGCCTGGGCATGCTGCAACGCGACCGCAACGCGGCCTGGTTCGCCGAACCCGACGGCGCGCGCCTGCTGCTGTGCTCGGAAATCGGCTCGGAAGGCCGCAACTTCCAGTTCGCGCATCACCTGGTGCTGTGGGACCTGCCGCTCGATCCCGACCTGCTGGAACAGCGCATCGGACGCCTCGACCGCATCGGCCAGGCGCACGACATCGTCATCCACCTGCCGGTCGTCGAGGGCAGCCCGCAACACGTGCTGGCACGCTGGTACGACGAGGGCATCGACGCCTTCCGCTCCGGCCCCGCCGACGGCCGCGAGCTGCTGCGACGCTTCGGCGCCACGCTGGTCGACCTGGCCGTCGAACATGCCCGCGGCGACGACGAGCGCGACCAGGAACTGGATGCGCTGATCACCGAAACCCGTGCCACCCACGAGGCCCTTGCCGCCGAGCTCGATGCCGGTCGCGACCGCCTGCTGGAACTCGCCGCCAGCCGCGAGCCGGAAGCGGGGACGCTGGAACCCGCGCTGCGCCGGGCCGATGCCGACGAAGGCGACAACGATTTCGTGCTGCGCCTGATGGACAGTTTCGGCATCGGCATCGAACCGATGGGCCACGATGCCCTGCTGCTGGACCCGCAATACCTGTCCACCGACGCCTTCCCCGGCCTCTCCGACGGTCCGCAACAGGCCACCTTTTCGCGCCCGCTGGCGCTGGCCCGCGAGGAATTGCCGCTGCTGCGGCTGGACCACCCGATGGTGGCCGGCGCGATGGACCTGCTGCTGTCCTCCGAATCCGGCAACGCCGCGTTCCTGATCGACGATGCCCTGCCCGCGCGCAGCGCGCTGCTGCAGGCCGTGTTCGTGCTCGAATGCGTGGCCGACCGGCGCCTGGACGCGGACCGCTTCCTGCCGCCCACGCCGATCGTGACGAGCGTGGATTCGCGCCTCGCCGTGCGTGCGCAGTTCGTGCCTTCGGCACAAGCCGTCAGCCGTGCCGGCGAACGGCAGGTCGACATCGGCCGCTACCGCAAGATCCTGGCCAGGCTGGTGCCGCCGATGCTGGAAAAGGCCGAACAGGCCGGCGCCCGCGAGGCCGCCGGCATCAGCCAGGCCGCCACGCAGGCAGCGCGCGACAGCCTGGGCCGCGAACGACAGCGGCTGGAGGCACTCAAGGCCATCAATCCGTCGGTGCGCGACGCGGACATCGCCGCCGTGGCCGACGAACTGGCCGCGCTGGAACGCGAATTGCCCGGCGCGCGCCTGCGCCTGGACTCCGTGCGCTTCGTCGCCAGCCCGGATTTCCTGCGCCTGCGCTGACCGTCGAACCCGCGCCGCCCGCCCTGCTGCTTGCGGGTTTCCACAAAAAAACCCGCCATGGCATCTGCCATGGCGGGGCCGTCGGGTCGGCTGTTTTCGTTGTCAGGCGGCTTCGCTCTGCTTCTCGTCCTCTTCCTCCGGCGCGCCGTGCCGGATGAGATGGTCGAAGGCGCTCAAGGCGGCGGTCGAGCCGGCGCCCATGGCGATCACGATCTGCTTGTACGGCACCGTGGTGGCGTCGCCGGCGGCGAACACGCCCGGCAGCGACGTCGCGCCGCGATCGTCGATGACGATTTCGCCGCGCGGCGACAATTCCAGCGTGCCTTTCAGCCATTCGCTGTTGGGCAGCAGGCCGATCTGCACGAAGATGCCTTCCAGTTCGACATCATGCGACTCGCCGCTGGCACGGTCGGTGTAGCGCAGGCCGTTGACCTTCTGCCCGTCGCCCAGCACCTCGGTGGTCTGGCCGTTGACGATGATGTCGACGTTGGCAAGGCTCTTCAGCTTGCGCTGCAACACGTCGTCGGCGCGCAGCTTGCCGTCGAACTCGATCAGCGTGACATGCTTGACGATGCCGGCAAGATCGATCGCCGCTTCCACACCGGAGTTGCCGCCGCCGACCACCGCCACGCGCTTGCCCTTGTACAGCGGGCCGTCGCAATGCGGGCAGTAGGCCACGCCCTTGTTGCGATACTCGTTTTCGCCGGGCACGCCCATCTGGCGCCAGCGCGCGCCGGTGGACAGCACCACCGTCTTCGATTTCAGGCTGGCGCCGTTTTCCAGTTGCACTTCGACGAGGCCGCTTTCCGATTCGTCGGCCGGCACCAGTCTGGTGGCGCGCTGCAGGTTCATCACGTCGACGTCGTAGTCGTGCACGTGCGCTTCCAGTGCCGCGCCCAGCTTCGGGCCTTCGGTGTAGTTGACCGAAATGAAGTTCTCGATGGACATCGTGTCCAGCACCTGGCCGCCGAAACGCTCGGCCGCGACGCCGGTGCGGATGCCCTTGCGCGCGGCATAGACCGCCGCCGCGGCACCGGCCGGGCC
This sequence comes from uncultured Rhodanobacteraceae bacterium, assembly GCA_964496295.1. Classification (GTDB taxonomy): domain Bacteria; phylum Pseudomonadota; class Gammaproteobacteria; order Xanthomonadales; family Rhodanobacteraceae; genus Oleiagrimonas. The sequence continues at coordinate 3,298 of CAZBZD010000055.1, forward strand.
GCCGCCGACCACCAGCACGTCGAAGGCGTCCCTGGCGCGGATCTTTTCGGCTTCGCGTTCGGCCGAACCGCTGTCCAGGCGCGCCACGATCTGCTCGACGGTCATGCGGCCCTGGTCGAACACTTCGCCGTTCAGCAGCACCGTCGGCACGGACATGATGTCCAGCCGTTCCACTTCGTCCTGGAACAATGCGCCGTCGATGGCGACGTGCTTGATGCCGGGGTTGAGGATGCTGAGCAGATTCAGCGACTGCACCGTCTCCGGGCAGTTCTGGCACGACAGCGACATGTAGGTCTCGAAACGGTATTCGCCTTCGATGTCGCGGATCTGCCCGGCCAGCTCGTCGTCGATCTTCGCCGGATGCCCGCCGACCTGCAGCAGGGCCAGCACCAGCGAGGTGAATTCGTGGCCCATCGGGATGCCGGCGAAATCGACGCGCACGTCGGTGCCCGTACGCACGATGGCGAACGAGGGCTTGCGCGCATCGTCGCCGTCGCGACGCAGGCTGACCTTGTCCGACAACCCGGCGACGGTTTCCAGCAGTTCGCCCAGCTCGCGCGACTTGTCGCCGTCGTCCAGCGAAGCCACGAGTTCGATCGGGTGAACAATTTTCTCCATGTAGGCCTGGAGCTGGCCTTGCATTGTCTTGTCCAGCATGACGGATCTCCGGCGCGATTTGCGCGTGAGTGGGCCGGGATTGGGGAGGTGACAACCCGCTTTTGCGCTTCTACATGGAACCTCGATAACCTGCTTTTCCACCGTCATCCCGTTTCGGTAGGTCGGGTTGGCTTCATCAACCCGACAGGATGTCGGGTCACGACCCGACCTACCGCTTCGAGCCACGATGCGCGCTGAGGCGGTGGGTTTTTCGAGGTTCCCTACAGGAGGGATATGGGGTCTCTGGATGGAACCGGGCGGCTCGCGCCCGGTTCCCGGGGATCACGCGCGGGGCGCGATCAGATCTTGCCGACCAGGTCCAGCGACGGCTCCAGGGTCTTCTCGCCTTCCTTCCACTTGGCCGGGCACACTTCATTCGGGTGCGCGGCGACGTACTGGGCGGCCTTGACCTTGCGCAGCAGCTCGGCGGCGTCGCGGCCGATGCCGCCGGCGTTGACCTCGATGATCTGGATCTTGCCGTCCGGATCGATCACGAAGGTGCCGCGGTCGGCTACGCCGTCGGCCTCGATCAGCACGTCGAAGTTGCGGGCGATGGCGTGGGTCGGGTCGCCAACCATGGTGTAGTCGATCTTCTTGATCGCTTCGGAGCTGTCGTGCCAGGCCTTGTGCGAGAAATGCGTATCGGTCGAGACCGAATAGATTTCCACGCCCAGCTTCTGGAACTCGGCGTAATGATCGGCCAGGTCTTCCAGCTCGGTCGGGCACACGAAGGTGAAGTCGGCCGGGTAGAAGAACACCACGGACCACTTGCCCTTCAGGTCGGCGTCGGTGACTTCCTTGAACTCGCCCTGCTTGAACGCCTGGGCCTTGAACGGCTTGATTTCGGTATTGATGAGAGACATCGTGAACTCCTTTGTGGAGGGTGGGAAAAGGTTTCAGGAGTCCAGTGTACGCATTCCCCATCATTATTCCAATTGATTGTTTTGTACTTATCCATAGGTATTAACTATCAAACGGGCATGCCGTCTTCCCGGTCCCGTGACGGCCCCGGAAAACGAGGATTCCGGGCCGGCACGCGAGCCGGGACATCATCACGACAAGGGCCGGACCCGTCGGGAACGGCGCGTGAAGCACCATCGAAGCAGCCGTCGGGCATGTCCCCGCAGGCCGGTTCCGGCCTGCGCCGGCATGACGCGAAGCGGCCCGGCAGTTCGTTCGCGGCTGCCGGTGCCGCGTGCCGGCTCAGCCCGGCATCGGCTCGTGCTTGCGGTCGTCGAGCAGGCCGTGCGACCGCATCAGGTTGGCAAGCTCGACCACGTGATCCACCTCCAGCTTTTCCATGAGGCGCTGCTTGTAGGTGGAGACGGTCTTGGGGCTGATGTTGAGCTGCTGGCCGATGGCCGCCGGCGACTGCCCGCGGACCAGCATCATCGCCACTTCCAGCTCGCGGCTGGACAGCATGTCGAACGGCGATTCGTCGTCCAGCGTGGACAGCGCCAGGCGCTGGGCCACGGTGGGCGCAAGATAGCGCTGCCCGAGTGCCACCTTGCGCACGGCCTTCAGCAGTTCGACGGCGGCGCAATCCTTGGTCAGGTAACCGCTGGCGCCGGCGTCCAGCAAATGCCGCGGGAAGCGGGCGTCGTTGACCACGGTCAGGATCACCACGCGCGTGGACAGGTCGGCACGCATCACGCGCTCGGTCAGCTCCAGCCCGCTCATGCCCGGCATGTGCACGTCCACCAGCGCCACGTCGGGCTGCTCGGTGCGGATCAGGTTCAGGCCGTCCTCGGCCGTGCCGGCTTCCCCGCAGATCTCGATGTCGCATTCGCGCTCGAGGATCATGCGGAACCCGACCCGCACCAGCTCGTGATCGTCGACAAGCACCACTCTGATCATGGCAACCCCTACCCCTCTTGCCCGTTTGTCTGAAATTATGCCCGTTTGCGGCAGCTTCCGGACACAAGTGTCCCGAATCAGGGGACATGTTGCCGCCCCGGAGCGGCGCGTGCAGCAGGCCGGAACGTCAACCTGGCGTAGGAATTTTCCTAAACAAGTGTCAGTTCCACAAGCCGGGTCAAACGGCGATCAGGCCCCGCTCCACCGCCAGCCGGTACAGATCCAGTTCGGAACCCGCGCCCAGCTTGCCCATCAGGCTGGCGCGGTGGATGTAGACGGTCTTCTGGCCGATGCCGAGCTCGGCCGCCGTCTGTTTCGGCGTGCGGCCCTCCGCCAGCAGCAGGAACACCTCGCGTTCGCGCGCGGTCAGGCGATGCAGGGGGTCCAGTTCCTCGGCGCTGCGTCCGGCGCGGCGCTCGGCCAGGTCCGAACTCAGGTAGGTATGGCCCTGCATGACCTCGCGCAGCCCGGCCACCAGTTCTTCCGGCGCCACGCCCTTGGTCACGTAGCCGCAGGCGCCGCGGCGCAGGGCCTCGGAAACATAGGGTTCGCCGTCGTGCATGGACAGCACCACGATGCGCGTGTCCGGGGAAACGCTCAGCAGGTGCTCGATCAGCGGCAGGCCGCCGCCGTCGGGAAGCGAAAGGTCCAGCGCGACCAGGTCGGGGCGCTCGCGCGTGACCGCCTCGACCGCCTCGTCGGCCGACCGGCACTCGGCCTTGACCTCGAGATCCTCCTCGAGCTCGATCAGGCGCTTGAAACCCTCGCGGACAATGGCGTGGTCGTCGACCAGAACGATGCTGTACATGATGCAGACTTTAGCGCCAATCGCTTTGCAGGGGGAATGTTTCGCCACCCGCGGCGCGTGTACCATCTGCCCATGCACCCGCGTATTCCCCGCGCCTGGCACGGCCCGCTGCTCGGCCTCGTGTACCTGATCGTCTGGCTGGGCCTGTGGCCCACCCAGGCCGCCTACTGGAACCTGCTGGCCGGCTGGCGCTTCGGCATGCTGCTGCTCGCTCCCGCGCGCTGCTGGCCTTGGCTGATCACGGCCGAATGGGGCGGCAGCGCGGTCGCCGACGTCTGGCTGGGATCCGCCGGCGCGATGACCTTCGCCCTCGGCGACCTGCCCGACACGCTGGTGACGGCATTGTGCGTGGGCGTCGCGCGGCGCCTCGGCACGCGCGCGGCCCTGCATTCGCCCGACAGCGTCGTGCGGCTGCTGGGCTCGGCGCTGGTCACCGCCCTGGTCGTGACCGCGGCGGACGCCGCGCTGCTGGTCCTCGTCCACGACGGCCTGCGCTTCGACGGCATGATCGGGGTGCTCGGCGGCGAACTGCTCGGCGACTACCTCGGCATGCTGCTGCTGGTCCCGGTGCTGATACTGCTGGTGCATGCACGCCCGACCGGCGAGGCCCTGCGCACGCTGCTGCTGGACGGCCTGATCTTCCTGCTGCCGTCGCTGGCGGTGCTGTTCCTGCTGATCCAGGACGGGCCGCCGCTGTCGCATTTCGCGCGCACGCTGGCGCTGGCCCCGGTGCTGTTTTTCGCCTTCCGCCACGGCTGGCGCGGCACCGCCGCCAGCATCCTGGTGGTCAGCGTGGCCATGATGGCGTTCGCGGCCGCCACCCGGCACCTGGCCACGCCGGCGCAGGCGCACCTGTTCCTGGCCGTGGCCGGCACCGCCACGCTGATGCTGGGCAGCGCCATCGACGCCCTGCGCCGCAGCAGCGACCGCCTGGCGGTGCAGAACGCGCGCCTGGAAGGCGCCAACCACCGCCTCGACCACCTGGCCCGGCGCCTCAGCGACGCGGCCCGCCGCAACCTGCGCACGGAAGAGGAACAACGCCGCTACATGGCCGCCGAACTGCACGACGAACTGGGCCAGAACCTCACCGCCATCCAGACCCGCGTGAAACTGGCCCAGTCGCGCCTGGCCGACGCCGGGCTGAGCGACGTGAGCACTTCCATCAACCAGATCATCGGCCACATGCGCGCCGCGGTCCGGCGCATGCTCGACAACCTGCGCCCCACCGTCCTGGACGAATTCGGGCTGGCCCGGGCACTGGAGGAAGGCCCCATCCAGAACCTGCTGCACACCGCCGGCATCAGCTACGAATTCGACCTGCACGGCGACCCCCACCCGCTCGACGAGGACACCCGCATCGCCATCTACCGGGTGGCGCAGGAAGCGGCCACCAACACCGTCCGTCACGCCCGCGCCAGCCACGTCAGCCTGCGCCTGCGCGTGGGCCGTCGCAACGGCCAGACCTGGGTCTGGCTGGACATCCGCGACGACGGCATCGGCCTGCCCGCGACCACCCCGCCGCGGCGCGGCGGCCGCGGGTTGCAGAGCATGCGCGACCGCGTGACCGCCCTGGGCGGCATCTTCCGCATCCGCCCCTGCGAACGGGGGACCCGGCTGCGGATCCTGCTGCGCTCGGCGCTCGATGACCAGGCGCTCGCGCCGGACGTGGAAGCCTCCGGCACATCTAGGAATCTTTCCGATACCGCAACTGAATGAGGTCCGCTAGGCTGTGTCCCCAGTGATGTGGGGGAGTCGCCACCGCTAGCGAGGTGGCGAATCCGGATCGGTTGTGGGGACAGTCGATCCGAAACGGGAGGCAGGACGCCACCCAGCCGGTATGGCATTGCCCGACGTCGGGTCGGAACCGCATTTCCATACATGGCCATGGCCGCGCGCAGAACAGGCATGTCTCTGTCGCGGCCTTTTTCTTGCCTGGTCATCCGGGATTGCGCGGCGGGCACTGCCCGCCGTCGCGAAACCCGTGCGTCGTCATGGGGTGTTTCGGCGGGCAATGCCCGCCGTGCGCGATTCCGGTCGCGGCGTCCGAAGCCGGGTCAGCGCTTTTTCTTCTTGCGCACGTACAGGACCAGGCTGTGGTCCTCGATCTCGTAGCCGTGCTTTTCCGCCACGTCCTGCTGCAGGCGCTCGATGTCTTCGCTGACGAACTCGATGACGTGGCCGGTGTCTACATCAATCATGTGATCGTGGTGCTGACCGCGATCGAGTTCGTAAACCGCCTGCCCGCTCTCGAAATTGTGCTTGACGACGATCCCTGCCGCCTCGAACTGGGTCAACACGCGATACACCGTGGCCAGCCCGATGTCCTCCTCGCCCGCCAGCAACTGCTTGTAGATGTCCTCGGCGGTCAGGTGGCGCTCGGCGGAATCCTCGAACAGGTGCAGGATCCGCATGCGCGGATGCGTCACCTTCAATCCGGCCTTGCGCAATTCTTGGGATTCCTGGTCCATGGGGATTCCTCGTCAGCGGATGGGGGATCCGGCCGGCATCGACCGAAGTGCCCACAGGATGGATCAGCACCCCTAGTGTATCATTCCCCACTTGCCTGAACTGGAAATTCCACCGCATGCGAACGCTTTTCCGCACCCTGACATGCACCCTGCTTGCCGCCGCCATCGCCGGTTGCGGGCTGGTCTACCACCCGCCCCTGCAACAGGGCAATCTGTTGAGCAAGGAGACCGTCGCCAAGCTCAAGCCCGGCATGACCAAGCACCAGGTGATGGTGCTGATGGGTTCGCCCTCGGTCGCCTCGCCGTTCGAGCACGACCGCTGGGACTACGTGCATGCCTTCGCCGTCGACGGCGGCAAGATGCAGGTGCGCAAGCTCACGCTGTTCTTCGACAACGACACCCTGGTGCGCACCGAAGGCAGCCTGTTCGCCGCCGACAACGCCAAGATGCTCGAGCAGGCCAAGATGTACAACGCCGCCGGTTCCGACCAGGGCACCGTCGAGGGCGACAAGTCGAGCGGCGACGACGACTGACCCGGTCAATCGCGGGAACGTGCCCGCCGGCGCCTGGCCTCCATCGGATCCAGCGCCAGCGGGCGATAGACCTCGACCCGGTCACCGTCGCGCAGGACCTGTTGCGGCCCGACGCGGCGACCGAACACGCCCAGCATGTCGTCGGCCACGCGCACGTCCGGGCGTTCCCCGGCCAGCCCCGACGCCTCCACCGCCTGCGCCACCGTGCTCCCGGCCGGCAGGCGCAGCGCGCGCGACCACGTCCGCCCCGGTTCGGCGTACACCACGTCCACATGCACCTCGGCGACCGGCTCAGCCATAGGCACGCTTCGCCTCGCGGCAGAAATCGTCCACCATGCGGTTGGCCAGCCCCTGGAAGCCGAGCTTCAGCGCCATGCCGCCAAAATGCCCCTTGTAGTCGAAATCCAGCACTAGCCCCACCTTGCATCCCTTGTCGCCCAGCGCATCGAAACTCCATTGCCCTTCCAGCGAATGGAACGGGCCCTCGACCAGGCTGACGGTGATACGATCCGGCGCCTGCGCCACGTTGCGCGTGGTGAAACTGTGGTGCAGTCCGGCAAAGCGGAGATCCAGGCGCGCCACCAGCACCTCGTCCTCGCGCTCCAGCACCCTGGCATCGGAACACCACGGGAAGCGCTTTGGGTATGCTTCCACATCGTTGACCAGGTCGAACATCTGGTCAGGCGAATAACGCACCAGCGCGCTGCGGCGGATTTCGATCACTGGCAACCCCGATTCGGTATCATTCCGCGCCCTTGCGGCGCCTACAGCACGACATCTTAGCGGACATGGCCAAAACCAAGGGCAAAAAGAAACCGGGCGGCAACACCATCGCGCTGAACAAGCGTGCCCGTCACGAATACCACATCGACAAGCGCTTCGAGGCCGGCATCGCCTTGCAGGGCTGGGAGGTGAAGTCGCTGCGCGCCGGACGCATCAACTTCGGCGACAGCTACGCCCTGGTCAAGGACGGCGAGATCTACCTGTTCGGCACCTCCATCCCGCCGCTGATCAGCGCTTCCAGCCACGTCGTCGCCGACGACCGGCGCACCCGCAAGCTGCTGCTCAACCGCCGCGAGATCGACGAGCTGATCGGCGCGGTCGAGCGCAAGG
>CAZBZD010000056.1:0-10717 GCA_964496295.1 uncultured Rhodanobacteraceae bacterium
CGCGCGACGTGGTCAAGGCCGGCGACATCGTCAAGGTCAAGGTGATGGACGTGGACCTCAAGCGCCAGCGCATCGCGCTGTCGATGCGCCTCGACGACGTGCCCGGCGAAAGCCGCGGTGGCCAGGCCGGACGCCGCGGACGGGAAGAAACGCGCGGCCAGCGCAAGCGCAGGCAGGGCGGCAGCGGGCCGTCGACGGCCCCGGCAGGCGGCGGCGCGCTCGCCGACGCCTTCGCTCGCGCACGCCGCTCGTAGGCCGGGCATTGCCCGACACGAGGCCCGCCGCGGAATCCGCGCGGGCCTTGCCCGGGTCAGGCGACGCCGAGGCTGTCGAGGGCGTGCCGGGCCATCATGCCCGCACTATGGCGCGGCGCCCCTGCGGCACCGGCCACGGCCGGCCATCCCGCACGGGCCGTGGCCGGCGCCACATTGCCACATGCGCCGGCGTATGGTTTGATGGCGGGGTCGATCCATCCACTTCACGGAGGGGAACATCCATGCCTCGTTTGCGCCTTCTGAGCGGTGCCATTGTCGCCGCCCTCGTCTTCAGCGCGGCCGCGCAGGCCGGCACCACCGACATCCACGAGATGGTGGTGTTCGGCGACAGCCTCAGCGACAACGGCAATCTCTCGCTGGCCAGCGGCGCCCAGCAGGCCAGCCGCTTCACCACCAACCCCGGCGAGGTGGCCGTCGAGCACGTCGCCGACTACTACGGCTTCAGCCTGGCACCCTCGGTGACCGGCGGCACGGACTTCGCCTTCGGCGGCGCCGGCATCCTCACCAACTCGCCCGGCACGCCCGCGGCGATACCCACCATCACCGACCAGGTCAACGGCTACCTCGCCGCCGCCGGCGGCATGGACGGCCATACGCTGTACAGCATGTGGGGCGGCGCCAACGACATCTTCTACCATGCCACGGCCACTGCCGCCGCGGGCCAGGCACAGCAGATCATCGAGGCAACCATCCAGCAGCAGGTGCAGGCGGCGATCGCCGGCGGCGCGATCCAGAACGATCCCGCCGCCATCGATGCCTATGTCCAGCAGATCACGCCCGTGGTCACGCAGCAGGTCCTGGCCCAGGTGCAGGCCCAGGCCGGCGTCACGCCGGAAACGCCCGAGCAGGCCCAGGCCGCCATCGCCGCCGCCGCACAGCAGGAAGTGGCGCTGCTCGGCAAGATGCACGCCGCCGGCGCCGACTACGTGCTGGTGTTCAACCTGCCGGACATCGGCCTCACGCCCAGCGCCGCCGCCCAGGGCGAGACCGCCGCGCAGGGCCTGAGCGGGTTGTCGCTGCTGTACAACGGCGTGCTCGGCGCGGGCATCAACCAGCTTTCGGACCAGGGCCTCAACGTGGTGCCGGTGAACGTGTTTGCCCTGTTCAACGAAGTCGTGGCCGATCCGTCGGCATTCGGCTTCAGCAACGTCACCGCGCCGGCCTGCGGCGCCGGTTCCAGCTCGGTGCAATGCGGCCCGGAAGGATCCGGCGCGCCGTACACCTACGCGCCGGGCACGGACCAGAGCTACCTGTTCGCCGACGGCGTGCACCCGACCACGGCCGCGCACGCGATGCTGGGCCAATACGTCGTCGCCGAGCTGAATGCGCCCGGCCAGGTGTCGATGCTGGCCGAGACGCCGCTGGCCTCGGCCAACGCGCACCTCGGCATCCTGCGCGACCAGATGCGCATCGACAACGCCGGCAGCCACACGCGCGCCTTCGTCGGCATCAACTACGGCCACCAGAAATTCGACGCCACCGGCGACTCGCCCGAAACCACCAGCCACAATGTCAACCTGACCGTCGGCGTGGATGCCGTCGCCGGCGAAAACCTCAACGTGGGCGTGGCGCTGGGCCTGGCCCGCAACCACGCCGACGTGGGCAGCGGCGGTTACAAGCTCGATTCCATCATCGGTTCCGGGTATGCCGTGTGGCACAGCGGCGGCGGTTACATCGGCGCCAACGTGGGCTTTGCCCAGCTCAGCTACAACGACATCAACCGTCGCTTCCGCCTCGGCGCCCTCGAGCGCACCGAGACCGGCCAGACCGGCGGCAGCCAGCTCCTGGCCGGCATCGGCGGCGGCTGGTGGTTCGGTTCCGACAGCGTGAAGACCGGCCCGTACGCGCGCATCCAGTGGCAACGCGTGCGCGTGGACGGCTACAGCGAAGAAGGCAGCGACAGCTCGGCGATGTGGTTCGCCGGCCAGGAGCGCGAGGCGCTGGTCGGCACCCTGGGCTGGCAACTGGAGGGCAACTGGCAGGTCGGCGAAAGCACGTTGCACCCCTACGTCAACGTGGCCTGGAACCACGACGACCGCGCCGATCCGCGCAAGGTCCGCGCCGGCCTGTCCGGCATGCAGGGCAGCTTCGCGCTGACCGGCTTCATCCCGGATGCCGACTGGGCCAGCGCCGACCTCGGGCTCTCCGCCGACTTCAGCGACAGCGTCAGCGGCTGGGTGGCGTACCACGGCCGTTTCGCCGACAGCAACCAGAGCCTCAACGGCCTCGGACTGGGGCTCAAGATCGCGTTCTAGGCAATCGCAGGCACTCCTCTGGCAGCATGCGGCCATGTGCTGCCAGAGGAGAGGCCGGATTCGCTCCCGATCAGCCGGCATGCAACCTCGCAGCGAGGAGACCCCCGCCACCAGGCAACAAAAAAGCCGCCCTTCCGGGCGGCTTTTCTGCGGCTTGCATGTCCGGCCGACTGCTAGTCCTTCCGCGCCTGCGCGAACATGGATACGGCATCCTTGCGCAGGCTGGTCGCGGTATCGGCGTCCAGCGTGGTGGTCTCGCCACCGGCGATCTTCTGCTTCAGCACCAGCTTGCCCTGCTCGTTCCAGCCGGCACGGTCGATTTCACTGGGTTTGGCGTCACGGCTGGATTTCTTCTCCTGCACGACCACCCAGGGCTTGCTGTCCTTGTAGGCGAAACTGGTCTTGGTGAAGCCGCCGTCGACGTAGTCGGACAGCTCGATCACGAAGCGGACCTGGCCGCTGTCCTTGTCACGGAACACCTGCCAGCTTCGCGACACGGCCTTTTCCAGCGACGTGCCCGTGCTCATCTTCATGCCGCCGATGCGGGCCTCGAGCTCCTCGTAGGCGGCATACATCTTCTCGCCCGCGGTCGGCACGGCTTCCAGGCGGATGTCGACGTGGCTGGGCGCCTTCTGGGTCAACACCGGCGCCTGCAGCGTCATGGTGTAGTGACGGGCGCCGTCGACGATCTCGGCATCGACCACGTACAGGTCCGACGCGTGGATCTCGCCCGGCTTCACGTCGAACTTGAAATTCACGGGCAGCTTGCCGACGGGCGACACCTTCTTGCTGGCCAGCGGCTTGCCACCGCTGGAGGACACGTCCACCAGCTTGATGGTGAGCACGGCCTTGTCGGAAAGTTCGTGCGGCGCCTTCAGCCCCACCGTGCCGCTGACACTGGAAGGAATGTGCGCGGCAGCCGTGGAACCGCTCTGGGCCACTTCCGCACCCTGCCCGGAATCGGAAGAGCCGCCGCTGCAACCGGCGACACCGAGTGCGGCCAGCACGGCCAATGACAAAACCATCGTGCGCATGGGGAACCTCTCAATGAACATGTAATATGGGGGGGATCGGCTTGCGGCCCAATGAAATCAACCGACAAGGGGCCAAGCTTAGCCCCAATGAGCAGTGCTAGACAAGAGAAATCCGGCTGCGCACCGCGGCTGGCCGCGGATCATTCTGCCGGAAGGTCAACCAGGCACCATCCGACTGCGGGCACTTCCATGAATCGCCTGTCTGTCCCCAATATTCATGAGAACGAACTTGACTCCCGCCAACAGCCCAGTACCTGAAAAAACCAACCGGCTTCGCATCGTCGACGAGCTGGCAAGAAAGCGGGATTTCCGGAATGCCCATCTGAAACTCGACCGGCTGCTCGCTCTTGCGCCCGGCGACCCGGACCTGCTGTCCCGTCGTGCCAGCTTCTTTCTGGCTGAAAACCGGCTCGAGGAAGCCCTGCCCGTATTGCGCCAGATCACGCGTCTGCAACCCACGGACCCGACCATCCACAACACTCTGGGCAGCATACTGGCCCACTTGGGCGATCAGCCCGGGGCGTCGCACGCGTTCGGAAAGGCCTGCGAGCTTGCGCCCCGTCGCGGCGACTACTGGTTCAACCTGGGGAAATCACTGGAGCAGGCAGGCGATATTCCGGAGGCCCGTTCCGCCTACGACCAGGCCGTGAGGCTTGCACCGACGGATGTTGCGGCCCTGGTCGCACGCTCGCTCTGTTTCCGGGCCCTTGGACAAATCGAATCGGCCACGACCGACCTTCGCAACGCACTTCGGATCGACCCTGATTCACTGCAGGCATGGACCGGGTTGCTCGACCTCAAATCGACGCGTCTGGACCAGGCGGAGCTTGCTCATCTCGGAAACCTGTACGACCGTGCATCAACGCCTGAGCGGAAAACGGCTTTCGGTTTCGTGTACGGACGGGCGCTGGAAGCCGATGCACAGTACCCCGAAGCCCACGCCGTATTGACGCAAAGCAACGCCGCCAAATCCCGACGCATACCCTGGCCGGCAGACAGCGTTACCCGGTATGTCGATGCCGCCATTACGGCCTTCGAACCGGGGCTTGCGTCATCACCCAACGACGACCTGGGCCGTGAGGTCATTTTCCTGGTGGGAATGCCGAGAAGCGGGTCGACCCTGACCGAACAGATTCTTTCCTCGCATCCGGATGTCGCCGCCGCGGGTGAAATCACCGATGCGCACGCAGTGATCGCGGCCGAATCCCGCCGCCACGGTATCGACCTGTTCACTTGGGCCCCTCGGGCAACGCCCGGCGACTGGACCCGGCTCGGCCATCTCTACATGGAACGGACCGCCGCCTACAGGCACCACAAACACCTTTTTACCGACAAGCAACTGGACAACTGGCGATACATCGGAATTTTACATGCCATGTTGCCCGGCGCCAGGTTTGTTTTCTGCCAGCGCGATCCGGTGGAAACGTGCTGGAGTTGCTTCAAGCACAGCTTTCACGACAACCGCGCCGGTTTCATTTACAGCCAGGAGCATCTGGCCCGGTACTGGAAAGACCTTCAGCGCCTGCTCGGGTTCTGGAACTCGCTCCTGCCGGGCCTGGTTTACCAGCACGACCACGAGCGGTTGCTCGGCGCGCCCGAAGCCAGTATCCGCGATCTCCTCGATCATTGCGGACTCCCTTTTGACGCGGCCTGCCTGAAGTTCAACGAAAACCGGCGCAGTGTCCTGACAGCCAGCGCCGGACAAGTCCGGCAGGCACTGCAGCGCCGGACCGCCGTTACAGGACACTACGGCGAACTACTGAATCCCCTGCGCAAGGCCCTCTTCGGCGATCATCCCGACCCCTGAAAACACCACGGGTCGTGCTTTCAGACCGCTGCCGGCACCTTCGGGCCTTTTCATGCCGATGGCGTGCCCACGGCATATAAAAAAGGCCGCTGGAACCCAGCGGCCTCAATTCGAGTTTCGTCGTTCCGGTACAGGCCGAGTCGACCTGTACCGGAACCGTTCTTTTTGTGCCTGCGTTTACAGCGAGAAGTCGTAACGCACCGTGAAGCGGAAGGCACGCGGGGAGTCGTAGCTGATGACACGACCATGCTGCGCGTATTCGACACCCTGGCCACCCAGTTCGCCGATTTCGCGGATGTTCTGTGCCACCTGCTTGTCCAGGACATTCAGCACGTCGACCTGGAAGGTCAGGCCCGGAGCCCAGCTCGGCATGTAAGCCGCATTCAGGCTGAGCTGGAAATCGGTGGGCAAGCGACCCAGCGAACCACGCGGAACCGCCTTGCCATCGCAGTAGTGGTAGTACGGACCATAGTTCAGATGTTCGTTCCAGAACTGGTAGCCCGATTGGGTGGTAGCCGCACCATCATCAGGATTGGCGGTGGGCGCATGCGGGTTGTAGGCATCCGCATCCTCACCGGCGAAATAACCCAGGCACTGCTTGGGTCGACCGGTACGCGCCACCAGCACGCCACCCACACGCCACTCCGGCGTCAGCGAGTAATAGCCGTAGGCTTTCAGCACATGACGGCGATCGTTCGGCAGGTCACCGCCGCCGTACGCCATCAGCTCGTGATGGTCAAACAGCACCGTCTGCGAGACGTCGCCCTGGCCGATGTCGGAGTCGAGCTGGCCTTCGTCGTTGCCCCAGTTGTGCGACAGGGTGTACTCGACGCGACCGTACCACTTGCCGTCGAACGGATGCTCGAGGAACACGTCCAGGCCGATGTACTTGCGCTTCAGGTAGACACCCATGTCTTCGGCGCTGTACGGAACAGGCACCAGCTCGGGACTGCCGGCGGCATCCGGAATGTCCAACAACATGACATTGTCTTCGCCCGGGTTGAACAGGCGGCAGTCCGGACCCCAACTATAGTTCGGGTCAATGGGAATGTTGTTTTCCTGCATGTATTTCAGCATCGGCCGGTTGTCGCACTGATCATCGATGGCCGACTTCAGGTCGCGGTACTGCAGGCGCGCACCCCAGGTCCAGCTCGAGCCGATCTTCTGCTCCATGCCCAGGATGTACTCATCCTGGTAATGCGACTTCAGGCCCTTGGCGGCCACGGTACGCGGATCCGGCGCCTGGCCGTACTCGTTGTTGGCCGAATACGGCGTGTCGTTGATCGGGATCGTGCCCAGCGGCACACCCGTCGTCGGGTCGATGCCGGTGAAGGTGAAATACTGCTCGGTGTAAGTGGAACCGGAGGCGCCACGCACGGCCACGTTCAACGGCATGGCCAGGAAGTAGCGACCGGCGCTGCCGTAGATCTTCAGGCTCGAATCGCCATTGACGTCCCAGCTGAAGCCCAGACGCGGGGCCCACTGGTTGTCCTGCGACACGTAGGCGATGCCGTCGGAGTTGTAGTTCGTGAACTTGTCGTTGCGCAGGCCCAGCTTCAGCATCCAGCGGTCGGACACCTGCCAGGTATCCTGGATGTAGTAGGCCTCCTGCTCGACCCGGAAAGTACCACCGTTTTCATAGATGTACTTGTCGACGTAGTCGCTGTTCGGAGCGGTCTTAAAACCGCCCTGCTCGGTAATACCGTCGTCCGTGTGGTAGTAGATCCACGAATAACCCGGGCCCGACATCGCCACGCCGGCGCGCGATTCCGAATTGAGCACGTCGTAGCCGAAGCTCAGGTTGTGGTCGCCCAGGCGCCAGTTCACGTCGAGACGGTAACCGTCGGTCTGGTCGTAGGCCTTGGGGTCGGGCAGCGTCGTGTAAGGCTGCAGGCCCACCACCGGATCAGCTGCGTGGGCGGGGCGGTTGTCGGAAACGGCGACTGCCGACGGATCATAGCCCCACGGTGCCGAGTAATGGGTCACCTTCTGCTGGCCATACAGGGCCGACACGGTCAGGTTGTCGGTCCAGTAGCCGGTGTACTTGCCGATGTAGACCTCGCCGCCATCCTTGTAGGTATAGCCGCCGGTCTTCTCGCTGCCGGCCGTGCTGTAGTCGTCGAAGTTGTAGGCATAGCGGCTGCGGGTGGTATTGGTCTTGTCCGAGATCGCGGTGACTTCAAGGATGTTGTTGTCGTTGATGTTCCAGTCGATCTTGGCCAGCCAGCGCGGACGCCTGACGTCATCCACGATATAGGCCGTATTCGGATTGGCATTTACCGCCTGGTTGTAGGAATCGTTGTTCTTGTGCCACTCGCCGGTCGCGTAGATGAACAGGCGATCCTTGATGAGCGGACCACCCAGATAGACGCCATAGGTGAACGGGTTGGAGCTGTAGCTCGACTTGGGACGATACACGCTGCCGTCACTGGAGGCGCCCGTATTGGTCGGATAGTAGATCCACCTGCGGCTTGCGCGCAGCGCCTCGGGCTCCCACACCATCTCGGCGCCGGCCTTCCACTCGTTGGTACCCGACTTGGTGACGATGTTGATCACGCCGCCGGTGGAACGGCCGTAACGCGGGCCGTAGCCGCCCGTTATGACCTGCTCCGAACGGATGGCATCAAAGGGCAACGAGGTGGAACCGATGTTGGTCAGCGCGTTGGTGACCGGATAGCCATTGATGAAATAGGCGTTTTCCGAAGCGGCGGAACCGCCGAAGGACACCGAATTGCCGTAACGCGAGTCGGCGGGAATCACGCTGGGCGCCAGCACCGCAGCCTGGGTGATGTCGCGCGCCACGGGCACCTTGTTGAGGGTTGCCGCGGTCAGGGTGATCTTGGAATCGGTCGCACGCACGTCGATCGAAGGCAGCATGTTTGCCGAGACCGTCACGCCGGACAGCTCCTCGGCGTTGGCAGCAGCGCCAAAGTCCACTTCGACGGCACCCACGCTGACGGTGACATTGCGCGAGCTGACGGTCTCGCCGTTCTCCACTATCGACACCTTGTAGGCACCCACCGGCATCTCGACCATCTGGTAGCGCCCATCCGCGCCTACCGTCACGGAACGGGACAGGCCGGTTTCGGTGCTGGTGGCAACAACTTGGCTGCCTGCCTCGGCATTACCGAAGATGGCACCAGCGGAACGCGACTGCGCATATGCCGCGCCACTGGTCATGCACAGGCCCAAGGCGACAACCAGCGCCGAACGGCGCAAGTGGCTCCCACGGATTGGATTACGAGAATTCATTGAAATTATCTCCCCAGATAAGCCGTGTGGCTTCTGAAAAACCCGACGAACCAGCTTTTCTGGCCGCCAAACATGCAACTACGCCCTTCAGACCTTGTAATGACGCCATCCCGGGGCATCGGACTGCCAGGACGTTGCTGCCAATTCGCAACAACAGCGTGAACGAAACGCGCCCACGACTTGTCTGCAGTGGGCACGCTACCCCTTTTTGTAACGCGGCGTCAACACTTTTTTAGCAAAAAAACCGTTCTCGGCCGTGAACATGAACGGAAAATGAATCCTTCATTCAGCTTTCGTTCGACCATGAAGTGGGCAAGGCGTGCCGCGGGCACGCGATATTCCGTCCCGGCGCCGCTCACGAGAGGCAACCGACATCGGCGATGGCCATGAACTCGGCCTGCAGGGCCGCCAGCAGGGCCAGGCGGTTGGCGCGCACGGCGGGCGCTTCGGCCATGACCAGGACCTGGTCGAAAAAGCGGTCGACGGGGGCCTGCAGCGCGGCCAGGCGGGCGAGCGCGGCGGCATAGTCGCCGGCTTCGACGGACCGGCCGCTGTCGCGGCTGGCTTCGCCCAGCGCCGTGGCCAGGGCACGCTCGGCATCGTCCTCGAACAAACCGGCGTCGATCTCCCGCGCCGCGGCGTCGCCGGCGTCGGCCTGCTTGCGCAGGATGTTGCCGACGCGCTTGTTGGCGGCGGCCAGGCTTTCGGCCTCGGGGCGTTTGGCGAATTCGGCCACGGCGCGCAGACGGCGGTCGAAATCGGGCAGCGTGCGCGGCTGCACGGCGGCCACGGCTTCGAACTGGCCGTGGCTGAAGCCCTGGTCGGCGTAGTAGCCACGCAGGCGTTCGAGCACGAAGGCGTCGAGCTCGGCACGCAATGCGGCACGGCGCGCGCCGGCATCGAGGGGCGGCGCCTTGCCGTCCTTGCCCGGCTTGAGGCCGGCGGCCAGCGCGGTGTCGGGGATGAGTTCGAGCGCCTCGCGGAAGGTCGCGTCGAGGTCGATGGCGAGGTCGCCTTCGACCAGGGTACGCGCCAGGCCCAGCGCAGCGCGACGCAGCGCGAACGGATCCTTGTTGCCGGACGGCTTCATGCCGACGGCGAAGATGCCGGCCAGGGTGTCCAGGCGCTCGGCCACGGCCAGCACGCGCGCCACGTCGCCCTCGGCGATGCGGTCACCGGACTGGCGCGGCATGTAGCACTCGTCCAGCGCCTGCGCGACGGCCTCGTCCTCGCCCCGGGCGGCGGCGTAGCAGCGGCCCATCACGCCCTGCAGCTCGGGGAACTCGCCGACCATGCGCGTGAGCAGGTCGCATTTGGCCAGGCTGGCCGCGCGCGTGACCTGGCCGGCGTCGACGCCGACGCGGTTGGCGATCACGCGTGCCAGTTCGGCCACGCGGCAGGTCTTGTCCCACAGGCTGCCGAGGGCCTTCTGGTAGGTGACGTCGGCCAGCTCCTTCTGCAGGTCGTCGAGCGGCGTTTTCAGGTCTTCGGTGTAGAAGAACTGCGCGTCGGCGAAGCGCGGGCGGATGACGCGCTCGTAGCCCTTGCGGATTTCGGCCGGGTCTTTCG
The DNA here is from genome assembly GCA_964496295.1 of uncultured Rhodanobacteraceae bacterium. Taxonomy (GTDB): domain Bacteria; phylum Pseudomonadota; class Gammaproteobacteria; order Xanthomonadales; family Rhodanobacteraceae; genus Oleiagrimonas. Next base: position 10,193 of record CAZBZD010000056.1, read on the forward strand.
ACTCGATGTTGGCGATGCCGATGAAGTGCTCACTCAACTTCCCGTCGGCGGTGAACACCGGCACGAATTTCTGGTTCGATTCCATGGTGGTGATCAGCGCTTCGGCCGGCACTTCCAGGAATGTACGCTCGAACGCGCAGGCGATGGCCACCGGCCACTCGGTGAGGTTGGCCAGCTCGTCGAGCAGGTCGTCGGACAGGCGCGGCTGGCCGGCTTCGCTCACGCGCGCGATCTCGTCGCGGATCTTCCGGCGGCGCTCGGCCGGGTCGGCCAGCACGCGGACCTCGCGCATCGCGTCGAGCCAGCTGTCGGCGTCGGCGATGTCCACGCTGCCGGGATGGTGGAAGCGGTGGCCGCGCGAGGCACGACCGCTGGCCAGTCCCATCAGTTCGGCATCGACGACCTGGTCGCCGTGCAGCATCACCAGCCAGTGCACCGGGCGCACGAAGCTGTAGTCGTGGTCGCCCCAGCGCATCGGCCGCGGCACCGGCAGGCCCTTGAGGGCCTCGGCCAGGATTTCCGGCA
>CAZBZD010000057.1:0-10631 GCA_964496295.1 uncultured Rhodanobacteraceae bacterium
GCCAGGCCGTGCCGCACTCCACGCGCGCCACGTCGAGGCCGGCCATGTGCAGGATGTCGGTGGCCTTGCTCGACCACGGCGAGATCGTGCCCAGCCGCGGCACCACCCAGAACGAGGCCGGCTGCGGCTCGCCGTCGCGCGCCTGCAGCACTTCGAGCAGACGCGCATGCCCGTTGCCGGGCAACCGCTCGTCGGCATCGATGAAATACACGTGCCAGGTACCCTGCACGCGCACGCCGGGGTGCAGGTCGGCAAGTCGGGCGTTGAGGCGATCCAGGCGAAACGCGGAGAGGGCGGCCTGTCCGTCGAAAACGATCATGGGGCAATGCGCGGCACGGGAAAGGCGCGATTTTAGCCCATCATGAACCCGGCCTGTTGCCCCGGACCGGGTCGCCCGCGCCGGCCGGCCGGTTCGGGCCGTCAGTCGCCCTGCCCCTTCGCGCCGTCAAGCTGCCGCAGCCTGGCCAGCAGTTGCTCGGGCGTCAGGTAACCGCCCAGCAGCGTGCCGTCGGCGGCAATGATGGTGGGAGTGCCGTCGACGCCGATGCGGGCGCCGAGGCGGAATTCGTCGGCCACCGGATTCTCGCAATGCCTCGACGGGATCGATTCGCCGTCCTTGGCCGCCGTGAAGGCCGCCTTGCGGTCCTTCGAGCACCACACCGATACCGCCTTGAGGTACGACGGCGTGGGCTTGCCGCTGGGATAGGCCTTGATCCCCGAACGCGGCCAGAACAGGTAGTCCACGGCAATGCCTTCGGCATTGAACTGCTTGATGTGCTTGTGGAAGGCGCGGCAGTACGCACAATCGAGGTCGGTGAACACCGTCACCGTGTACTTCGGATGCGGCGGCGCGAAGATGATGCGCTCGGCATCCGGCACCGTGGCCAGCGCCTTGCGGCGCACGGCACGCATGCTGTCCTCGGTCATGTTGCGTCGCTTTTGCGCGTCGTACAACTGGCCATCCATGATCCACGTGCCGTCGGCGCTCACGTACACCATGCGCCCGCCCACCAGCGCCTGGTAGAAGCCCGGCATCGGCGCCTTCCGCAGATGCGACACCTGCACTCCGGGCGCCATGCGCTTGAGCGCGGCCTTCACCGCCGCAGGGCCGGTCCCGGCGGCCGTCGCCGCGAATGCCATGCCGGCAAGCATGCAGAACAGCACGAATCGACGCATCTTTCTTCTTTCACGATTGTCTGGACGATGGTTCATTGTCTCACGTTGTTTCGGGCACGGTGGGGGGTTTTTGCCGCCGTTCGACGGCGTTTCGCGCCTGTCGGGACGGTTCCTCCCCGGTTCGTCTCTCTTTTCCGCACAAAGGGAAAGGAACGAGCGCCGACGGGCGCGATACCACCCACGGCAAGGCGGCAAACAAAAAATCACCCCCGCGGATGATGCCGCGCATGCAACCGCTTCAGCCCTTCGCGTGCCACCAGCGTGTAGATTTGCGTGGTGCTGAGCGAACTGTGCCCCAGCAGCATCTGGAGCGAGCGCAGGTCGGCGCCGTGGTTGAGCAGGTGCGTGGCAAACGAATGCCGCAGCACGTGCGGCGAAACGCGGGCGGCGTCGATGCCCACGCGCATGGCGTGGCGCTTGACCAGGGTCCAGAACATCTGCCGGCTCATGCCCGCGCCGCGATTGGACAGGAACAGGGCTTCGGGCACGCCCCCGCGCACCTGCCCGGGGCGTACCGTGTCAAGGTAGCGCTCGATCCAGTCCAGCGCCTCCTCGCCCACCGGCACCAGGCGGTCCTTGCCGCCCTTGCCGGTCACGCGCAGCACGCCCTGGCGACGGTTGAGCCCGCCCAGCGGCAGGGTCACCAGTTCGGACACGCGCAGCCCGCTGGCGTACATCAGTTCCAGCATGGCGCGGTCGCGCAGGCCCAGCGGCGTGGTGATGTCCGGCGCCTTGAGCAGGGCCTCGACCTCGCGCTCGGCCAGGGCCTTGGGCAGGCTGTGCGGCAGGCGCGGGCGCTGCAGGTGCAGGGTGGGATCGTCGAAACCCGGGCGCAAGCGGGCCAGATGGGCGTAATAGCGACGGAACGACGTCTGCCGGCGGGCCATGGAACGCGCCGCGCCGCCGCGCTCGCCGATGTAGCGCGAGATGTCCGCGCCGCTGGCCTGGTCCAGGTGCCGGCCCTGTCCGGCCAGCCAGCGCGCCAGCGCCTCGAGGTCGCGACGGTAGGATTCCAGCGTGCGCTCGGCCAGGCCGTCCTCGGACCACGCCCGCTCGAGGAAGGCGTCGATGCCGGCGCGGTCCACATCGGCGATACTGGGAGCTTTGGCTGGCATGGCATGATGCTGGCGCCAGCCGTCGACCATTGCAAGACACCCCGTCATGACCGACCGACCCGCTTCTCCCGCCGTTGCCGCCGTCACGCCCGCGTCTCCGTGGCGGCGTCTGGCCGGGCTGCTCTACGACCTGGTGGCCGTGGTCGCCATCGTCATGGTGGTGGGCATGCTGTGCCAGATCGCGACCGGCGGCCAGCTGGTGCATGCCGGCCCGCACACGTCCATCGCCTGGTGGTATCGGCCGTTGCAGTACGTGGTGGTGACGGCCTATTTCGCGGCCTCGTGGATGCGTGGCGGACAGACCCTGGGCATGCGTCCGTGGCGCATGCGCCTGCGCATGAAGAACGGCGACCGCGTGGGCCCGGCCGCGGCGCTGGTCCGTGCCGCGGTCGCGTCGCTGCCGCTGCTGCTGCTGGCCATCGGCCACGCCACGTCGCCGCGCACGGCCATGCTGGCGTCGCTGGCGGCCTGGGCCGCGTTTTTCGCCACGACCCTGTTCGACAAGCGCCGGCGTGCATTGCACGACATGCTCGCCGGCACCGAACTCGTGCATCAGGCGCCAATCGCCAAATGACCCTGCGAGGGTACCGGGTACCCCGGCATCCTCGCAGGGCGGGCACTGCCCGCCATCGCAGGCCATGCCGGCGGGCCATGCCCGCCCTGCGCATCGTGTCATTCGAAGCCTTCGGCAGCTTGCCGGCGTCAGCTGTAGCGGCGGAAGTAGATGGCCGCCAGAATGACCAGCGCGATCGCCGGCAGCAACTCGGCCAGCCACGCCGGCGAACCGTAGACGATGCCCACGCTGGTCAGGCCCTGGCGCAGGAAATACCAGGCCAGGGCCAGTACCACGCCGATGAAGATGCGCTTGCCCAGGCCGCCCGAACGCAAGGCACCGAAGGCGAACGGCAATGCGCACAGCACCAGCACCAGCACGTTGACCGGATAGAACGCGTGCGCCCAGAACGCCTTGGCGTAGGCGATCGGGTTCTGGTCGTTGCTTTCCAGATAGTCGATGTTGCGGTGCAGGTCGCGCATCGACAGGTATTCGGGGTGCACGACGGACTGCCTGAGCACCGCCGCGTCCAGGTCCGTCGGCCAGGCCATGCTCGCGTGCCGGCGGCTGTGCACCCCCGCGGCATCCAGCGTGCTCACGCGGGCCTTCTCCAGCACCCACCGGCCCTGGCGATGAACGGCGCCGCCGGCGCGCGCGAACTTCACCAGCTGGCCATCGTCGTCGAAGGTGAACACGCGCACGTCCGCCAGCCGCACCCGGGTCCGGCCATGCTCGTTCTCGGCCAGCACGGCCTTGGCGTTGATGATGTCGTTGCCGTCGCGCGCCCACAGGCCGCTGCTCGTGGTCGTGCCCAGGTGCCTGGAATGCACGCGCAACTGCACGGCCTGCGCCTGGCGCGCGCCGTAGGGCGCCACGGTCTCGCCCATCAGCATCACCAGGCCGGTGAGGACGGCCAGCACCACGACCACCGACAGCACCACGCGCAGCTTGGACATGCCGGCCGCGCGCAGGGCCGTCAGCTCGCCGCTGGTGGCCAGGCCGCCGAGGCCCAGCAGCCCGCCGATCAGGGCGGCGTTGCCGAACCATTCGTACATGCGCCGCGGCACGGTCCAGGCGATGTAGATGACGGCATCGGGCAGGGTGTAGCCGTCCTTGCCGACGTCGCCCAGCTGGCGCAGGAACTGGCTCAGGGTGTCGAAACCCACCAGCACGACCCACACGATCAGCACCATGCTGACCACGCTCAGGGCGATCAGGCGGTCGACCCGCTTGACGGTGGGCAGCGCCGGCATCATGCGCGCGCTCCGCGCACCCTGCGTGGCGCATACTGTCGCCACAGGAACCAGGCGGCCACGCCCACCACGACCAGGTGCAGCAACCATATCGGCGCGGCGCCGCCGACCTTGCCCTGGCTGATCAGCGAACGCGCCAGCGTGAGCAGGCTGGCATACAGGAAATAGCCCAGCACCGCGATCAGCATGCGCCCGTAGCGCGGTTCGCGCGGGGTCTGCCGGGCCAGCGGCAACGCCAGCAGGGTCAGCACCAGCGCGGTGACCGGCGCGGCGATGCGCCAGGCCAGCTCCGCCCGCGCCTCGGGCTTGGGCGACTGCATCAGCGCAAGCGTGGGAGTGGCCGCGCCGATGGCGCCCCGCTCGTTGCCGTTGCCCGGCTGGACTTCGGACAGGGCCACGTCGTTTTCCGCGTACTGCATGCGGCTCCAGTTGTCCGCCCCCAGCGGCACCTTGAATTGCCAGCCGTCGGCAAGGGCCAGATAACGCCCCTTGCCGTCCGACCCCGGGTACAGGCGTCCGCTTTGGGCCGTGACCACCTTCAGGGCCGGGGGCTCGCCCTTGGCGCCGGCATCCTGGCGCACCATGAAGACCTTCTTCAGCCGGGTGCCGTCGCGATTCATGCCGGTCACGAAGATGGTGCCGCCCTTCCCCGGAAGCTCGGTGAAACGCCCCGCCTCCAGGCCTGCCGCGATGACCGAGCGGTTGGCCTTGGTGATCAACTCCGTGGACGCATGCTCGGCCCACGGCCCCAGCCACAGCGAGACGGCGCCGATCAGCACGGCCACCGGCACGGCCAGCAGGGCGACCGGCTTGAGCAGGCCGCGGCGCCCCATGCCCGAGGCCGCCAGCACGTGCATCTCGCTGTCGTGGTACAGCCTGCCGAGCGCCACCAGCACGCCCAGGAACAGCGCCAGCGGCAGCAGCGCCGACAACGCCGAAAGCATCTTCAACCCGAGCACGTCGAACATGACGCTGGCCGGATAGCTGCCCTGCGCCACCTGCTGCAGCACGCGCGCAAACGTGCCGCCGGCGACCACGATCAGCAGGACCACTGCCACGGCCAGCACGCTCGTGGCCAGTTCGCGCAGGATGTAGCGGTCGAGAATGCGCAGCATGCGATAATGGGCTTTTGCGGTGTGCCGCCGGCGCGGCGAAGGCGTCAGTGTAGCCGGTCGCACCGCTTCCGGATCAACCACAGGACCCTTTCATGACGCTCGGATTCAGCCTCGTCGATTCCCCGATCGAAACCACCGCCTCCGACTGCCTCGTCATCGGCACGTACGAAAACGGCGCATTGTCCGCCGCGGCCGAAAGCGTCGACGGGGCCAGCCAGGGCGCCCTGCGCAGGCGCATCGACGCCGGCGACATCAACGGCAAGACCGGCACCACCGGCGTGTTGTACGACCTGCCCGGCATCCAGGCCGCGCGCGTGCTCGTGGTCGGCCTGGGCGCACGCGACGGCTTCGACGCCGCGCGCTTCAAGAAGGCCGCCGACAGCGCCGCCAAGGCACTCGTCAAGCTGCCGGTCAAGCAGGCGGCCTCGTGGCTGTCGACGCTGGACGTCGCCGGACGCGACGCCGCCTGGCGCGTGCGCACCGAGGCCCTGGCCGCCGATCATGCCGCCTACCGCTACGTGGCCACGCTGGGCAAGCGCCGCGACGGTGCCGGGGCCGGGCTGGAGTCGCTGGCCCTGGCCGCGGGCGACGACGCCGGGCCGGCACTTGAACAGGCCGCGGCCATGGCCGAAGGCGTGCGCTTCGCGCGCGAGCTGGGCAACATGCCGCCCAACATCTGCACCCCGGCCTGGCTGGCCGAACAGGCACGGCAATTCGCCGACGGCCACGAGGGCGTGTCGATCGACGTGCTCGAACGCGACGAGATGGAACAGCTGGGCATGCACTCGCTGCTGGCCGTGGCCCGCGGTTCGGCCAACGCACCGCGCCTGATCGTGCTGAAATGGAACGGCGGCAAGGACGGCGACGCCCCGTACGCGCTGGTCGGCAAGGGCGTCACCTTCGACGCCGGCGGCCTGGACATCAAGACCGCCGCCGGCATGGAGCAGATGAAGTTCGACATGTGCGGCGCCGCCGGCATGCTCGGCACCTTCGTCGCCGCGGTGAAACTGAAGTTGCCGCTCAACCTGGTATGCGCCGTGGCCGCGGTCGAGAACATGCCCGACGGCGACGCCTACCGTCCCGGCGACGTGCTGACCACGCTTTCGGGCCAGACCGTCGAGGTGCGCAACACCGACGCCGAAGGCCGCCTGATCCTGTGCGACACGCTGACCTACGTGCAGCGCTTCAAGCCCGCCGTCATCGTCGACGCCGCCACCCTGACCGGCGCCTGCATGGTCGCCCTGGGCAAGCACGCCAGCGGCCTGATGAGCAAGCACGACGACCTCGCCGACGAGCTGCTCGCCGCCGGCGAGGCCACGCTCGACCGCGCCTGGCGCCTGCCGCTGTGGGACGACTACCAATCCGAGCTGGACTCGACCTTCGCCGATTTCGCCCACCTCGGCGGGCGCATGGCCGGCGCCACCATCGCCGGCTGCTTCCTGTCGCGCTTCACCGAAGGCCAGCGCTGGGCGCACCTGGACATCGCCGGCAGCGCCTGGGACGACGGCCGCAAGGGCCTGGCCACCGGGCGGCCGGTCGGCCTGCTGACGCAGTGGCTGATCGACCGCGCCGCCTGAGCGTCGTGACGGCGGGCAGTGCCCGCCCTACGGATGTCGCCCGATACGCAGGGCGGGCACTGCCCGCCTCGGCATGCCGCGTCACTCCCGTTAAGATGCGTTTCTGAGCCAATGACACGAGCCGCCATGCGCGCCGACTTCTACCTGATCGCCAAACCGCGTTTCCGCGAGCAGCCGCTGCTGCTGGTGTGCAAGCTGGTGCAAAAGGCTTTCGCTGCCGAGCAACCGCTGCTGATTCTGGCGCGCGATTTTGCCCAGGCCGAGGAGATCGACGACCTGTTGTGGGCCTTCGACGAGGATGCCTTCATTCCGCACCAGTTGGCCGGCAACGACGATGATGCCGAGGTGCCGGTGCTGATCGTGCCACCGGGCGTGGATACGCCCGACCGCGCGCTGGTCCTCAACCTGCGCCCCGACACCGTGTGCGGACAAGTCGAGCGCGTGCTGGAAGTGGTGCCGGCCGATCCGGCCGAACGCGACGGCTCGCGCCAGCGCTGGCGCCAGTACCAGCAGGCCGGCTTCGAGGTGAACAAGTTCGACATGTGACGCCGGGCACCTGCGTCCGGCGCAAATGAGGCATCATGGAGGCGGACCGATGCCATGAAACGTCTCGTTGCCCTCCTGCTCCTGTCGTTTGCATCCGCACCGCTGGCGGCGGCGCCGGCCATGTACCGCTACGACACGGTGCACAGCCAGGTGCTCTTCAGCGTCAGCCACAACGACTATGCGCACCCGGTGGGACGGTTGCACATCGCCGGCGGCTGGCTGCGCTTCGACCCGGACGACCTCGAACATGCCGCCACCGTGCTGGACATCGACCTGGGCAGCGCGGACATGGGCGATGCCGAATGGAACCGCGCGGTACGCGGTCACGATTTCCTGGCCGCTTCCGGTCATCGACTGGCGCATTTCAGGAGCACGTCGGTCACGCGCACCGGCAAGCGCAGCGGCATCCTGCACGGCCTGCTGACGCTGCGCGGCGTCACCCGCAAGGTCAACGTGGCATTCACGATCAACCGGGTCGGCAGCACCGTCTTCGGCATGCACCGCGTCGCCGGTTTTTCCGGACGCGCCACGCTGATCCGCGACGCCTTCGGCATGCGCCGCTTCCCCGACTCCATCGGCCACCGGGTGGACATCCGCCTGGAAATCGAAGCCATTGCCGACACCGACGCAAAACAGCATTATCGACAACTTCATCCACAGGCGCCCGCGCATGCCACTGAAAAGCAACGCTGACCGCTGGGGCACCCTGGCCCGCGCCTTCCACTGGATCATCATGCTGCTGATCCTGGCCCAGGCCGTGATCGGGCTGACCATGGTGAACCTGCCCCGGAGGCCGAGCGTGTTCGCCATCTACAACCTGCACAAGTCGATCGGCCTGACCATCCTGGCCCTGGCCGTGCTGCGGCTGGCCTGGCGCGCGTTCGACCGGCGTCCGCACGATCCGCCCGGCATGCCGGCCTGGCAACGGCGCATGGCGCATGCCACGCACTGGCTCCTGTACGTGCTGATCTTCGCCGTGCCGCTCAGCGGCTGGCTGTTCGACTCGGCCACGGGGCTGCGCCCGCTGCACTGGTGGGGCGCGATCACCATGCCCAGCCTGACCGGCGGGCCGGCACCCGACTGGACCGGTTTCACGCGGTCATTGCATCACTTCCTGTTCTGGCTCCTGGTCGCCGTTGTCGTCGGACACGTGGCCGCGGCGCTCAAGCACCACTTCATCGACCGTGACAACGTGCTGCGCCGCATGTTGCCATGGGGCCGCCTTCGTTCCGGAGATTCGTCATCATGAAACGCCTGCTGATCCTGCTTCTTCTGTGCATTCCCGCCGTGGCCATGGGCAAGACCTGGCAGGTGGACCAGGCGAACAGCACGCTCGGTTTCGACGGCAGCTTCCAGGGCCAGGCCTTCCACGGGCAATTCAAGAAGTTCTCCGCCGACATCACGTTCGATCCGGCGGACTTGTCCACGGCGCGCTTCGATGTCCACGTCGACCTGGCCAGCGTGGACACGCAAGCCGCCGAACGCGACCAGACCCTTACCGGCAGCGACTTCTTCGCCGTTTCCAAATACCCCCAAGCACACTTCGTGACGCAGTCGTTCAGCAAGAGTGCCGACGGCAAGGTGGTCGCCCACGGCACGCTGACCCTGCGCGGCATCAGCCAGCCGGTCGATCTGGCGGTCGATTTCAAGCCCGGTCCGGACGGTGCCACGCTGGACGTGTCGAGCGAAGTGTCGCGGCTGGACTGGAAGCTCGGTGCCAGCGACGACTGGAACGGCATCAGCAAGCAGATCCACGTGCGCGCGCATCTGGTCCTGCACTGACTCGCCATGTCCCGTCGCCTGCGCCTGCTGATCGCCGCTCTCGCCGTCGCCGCCCTGCTGTGGCTGCTGTTCGCGGCCGCCGAGCGCGCACTGGCCCTGGCGCAACGCTTCCTCGCCCTGCCCGTCTGGCTGCAATGGACGCTGGGCGCGGTGCTGCTGGTGTGCGCCGCGATCGGCCTGGTGGTGCTGTGGTGGCTGGTGCGCCCGCGCCGCAAGCGTCGGCCGATGCCGGCGCCCAGCCGCGACGACCTGGAACAGCGCATCGACCATCTGCGCGAACAGGGCGCGGATACCCTCGCGCTGGACCGGGAACTGGGCGAACTGGACCGGCGCCGCGAAAGCGGCCGCATCTACGTGGCCGTGTTCGGCGAGATTTCCGCCGGCAAGTCCAGCCTGATCGCCGCGCTGGTGCCGCAGGCGCATCCCGAAAGCGACGTGCGCGGCGGCACCACCCACGCCGTCACCCACTACGACGGCAGCCTGCCCGATGGTCGCGCCTTGTGCCTGGCGGACGTGCCGGGCAGCCGCGAAAGCGGCGGCGAGACCTTCGAGGCCATGGCGCGCGAGGAAGTGCTGCGTGCACACGCCGTGATCTACCTGTGCCATGGCGATCTCACCCGCAGCCAGGCCGCCGACCTCGAGTGGCTGGGCGACTTCGGCAAGCCGCTGCTGCTGGCCTTGAACAAGGCCGACCAGTGGGACGAGGACGAGCGCGACGCATTGCTCGCACGCCTGCGCCAGCGCAGCCGCGGCATCGCCGACCAGGTGCTGGCGATCAGCGCCGGCGGCCGTGAACGCTTCAGCCGCACCCTGGCCGACGGCAGCACCGAACAGGTCGAGCGCCAGCGCAAGCCCGACATCGGCACCCTGCAAAAGGCGCTGGCGAAACTCACGTCCGCCGGCGCCACGGGCCTGGAGCCGGCACGCGAACAATCGGTGCTGGCCGGCCTGCACGAACGCACCACCGCCGGCGAGGTGCAGGTGCGCGCCGCCGAGGCCGAACGCATCGTCACGCGCTACTCGCGGCGCGCCATCGTCGGCGCCATGGCGGCGGTGGCTCCGGGCAGCGACCTGGTCATCCAGGGCGCGCTGGCCGCGTCCATGGCACGTGCGCTGGGCCGCGTGTACGGCGTCACCCTCACCCAGTTGCAGATCGACGACTTCCTCAAGCAGGCGCGCATGACCCTGCGCACCAGCGCCTCGGTGGTGCTGGCCATTGCCGGCAACGCGCTCAAGGCCTTCCCGGGCCTGGGCACGCTGGGCGGCGGCGTGCTGCATGCCTTCGCCTACGCGCTGATCTTCGACAGCCTCGGCAAGGCCCTGTCGGCGACCCTCGCCGAACGCCACGCGCTGGACCAGCACGACGCCGGCGAACGCCTGAAATCCCTGCTCGCCGAAGGCAACAGCGCGCGCCTGAAGCGCCTGGCCTCGCTGACCGCCAACGCCCTGCGCGACAAGCCCGAAAGCATCCCCGACAACCACCCCTCGACGTAGGGCGGGCACGGCCCGCCGAA
>CAZBZD010000058.1:0-8479 GCA_964496295.1 uncultured Rhodanobacteraceae bacterium
CCATCGGGGCGCGCCGCAACGACATCATCGTGCGCTTCCTGCGCGAGGCGGTGGTGATCTGCGTGTCCGGCGCCGCGATCGGCGTGGTCTTCGGCGCGGTGCTGGCCTACCTGATCGCGCTGTTCGCCGGCTGGCACGTGGCCTGGGCGCCGCTGCCGATCATCGTCTCGGTGCTGCTATGCACGGTGATCGGCCTGGGCTTCAGCGTGTATCCCGCGCGCCAGGCCGCGGCGCTCGATCCGATCGAGGCGATCCGCGCCGAGTGACTGTTGCCGGAGGACGAGAGCGGCCTGTAGGTTGCCTGGATACGAGGCATTTTCGGTGACGCGACGATGCCGCCCGGCCGAGCAAGCCGGGCGGTTTTCGTATCAGCGCCATTGCCGGTGCCGGGACCCATCCGGAGACACCCCATGACCAAGACCCTGCTTGCTTCCACCCTGCTCGCGATCACGCTGGGCGCGGCGCCGCTGGCCATCGCGCAGGTCGGCACCGTGCCTTACGTCGGCATCAACCAGCCGGCACCGAAGGACGTCGCCTATCCCGGCACGCTGACCATCCACGTCGACGCCACCGACACCGCCCATCGCGTGTTCGAGGTGCACGAGACGATCCCGGTCGCGTCCGGCAAGCCGATCTACCTGCTGTATCCGAAGTGGATTCCGGGCCACCACCGTCCCAGCGGCCCGATCAAGCAGATGGCCGGCCTGGTCATCCGCGGCAACGACGGCAGGCGCATCGAGTGGACGCGTGATCCCTACAACGTCTACGCCTTCAAGGTCGACGTGCCCGAGGGCGTGACCCGCCTCGACGTCGAGTTCCAGTTCCTGGCCGCGCAGAACCGCAGCCAGGGGCCGATCCGGATGACGCCGGAAATGATGAACCTGTCCTGGGAAAAGGTGTCGCTGTATCCGGCCGGCTACTACGTCAGCCGCATCCCGACCCGGGCCAGCGTGACCCTGCCCGAAGGCTGGAAATTCGGCAGCGCGCTGGAGGTGGCCGGCCGCGAGGGCGACACCGTCACCTTCAAGCCGATCGACTACCTCAACCTGATCGACTCGCCGATCTACGCCGGCAAGTACTACAAGCGCCTGGACATCAGCAGCAGGAAGTCGCCGCCGGTGCACATGAACATCGTCGCCGATGCGCCGAAGTATCTCGAAGTCACGCCCGAGCAGCACCAGATCCTCCGGAACCTCGTGGTGCAGATGGGCAGGCTCTACGGCGCCTTCCACTTCGACCACTACGAATTCCTGTTCTCGCTGTCGGACAAGATGAGCGGCAAGGGCCTGGAACACTCGCGCTCCAGCGAAAACGGGCGCGGCGCCGACTTCTTCACCGACTGGAAGCTGACCCGCCGCAACGACCTGCTGGCGCACGAGTTCAACCACTCCTGGGACGGCAAGTACCGGCGCGGCAAGCTGCACGCCACGCCCGATTTCATGGTGCCCATGAACGACCAGCTGATGTGGGTGTACGAGGGCCAGACCCAGTTCTACGGCAACGTCGTCGCGGTGCGCGCGGGCCTGGAGGACAAGGCGACCGGCTTCGCCAAGCTGGCCCGCGTTGCGGCCAACTACGACGTGAACCGTCCGGGCTTGCAGTCGTGGCGCAACATCCAGGACACCACCAACGATCCGACCATCGCCCAGCGTGCGCCGCGCCCCTATCGCAACTGGCAGGGCAGCGAGGACTACTACTCCGGCGGCCAGCTGATCTGGCTGGCGGTGGACGGCAAGATGCGCCAGTTGTCCGGCAACCGGCACAACCTGGACGACTTCGCGCGCGCCTTCTACGGCATGGAACCGGGTGCGTGGGACATCAACACCTACACCGCCGAGGACGTCTACGCGACCTTGAACGAGATCGTGCCGTACGACTGGAAAACCTTCCTGCGCAAGCGCCTGGACGGCCACGGCAACCTTGCCGACGGCCTCGAGCTGGAGGGCTGGAAACTCGTCTACACCAGCGAGCCGGACGAGGGCCTGAAGGCGATGATGCACGGTCCGGACGGCGGCTTCACCTGGTCCATCGGCTTCAGCAGCTCCGAGGACGGCGACCTGCGCGACGTTCGCTGGAACGGTCCCGCCTACAAGGCCGGCCTGGCGCCGGGCATGAAGATCCTCGCCGTCAACGGCACCGAATACAGTCCCGAGGCCATGAAGCAGGCGATCAGGGACGCCAGGGGCAACGACCAGCCCATCGAGCTCATGGTCAAGAACTTCGATGCCTACCGCACCCTGCACGTGGACTACCACGGTGGCCTCAAGTACCCGAGCCTGCAACGCATCGAGGGCACGCCGGACTACCTGTCCGAACTGTACGCGCCGCTGAAGTAGTTCGCGTCACCAACGCATGAACGCGCAGGGCGGGCATTGCCCGCCATGAAAGGTACGTGCTCGCGCAGGTCATGTCCGGCGGGCAGTGCCCGCCCTGCGCACGAAAGGGAAGCGTCTGCCGGGACGAAAGGTTTGAGGTGCATGTCCCGAAACAACGTTGTCGGGCTGCGGACAGCCACGGGCCCATCGGCTACAATGCCGCCCACGCGCCCGTAGCTCAGCTGGATAGAGTATCGGCCTCCGAAGCCGAGGGTCACAGGTTCGAATCCTGTCGGGCGCGCCAGTATCCGCGAAAAAAGCGTGCCGCTCACCCGGCGCGCTTTTTTCGTGCCCGCTTCATTGCCGCGCACCGCGCGTGTTGGCCGGGACGGCATCGGCTTCGCTGCTGCGGAACGGGTTGATGTCCAGCCCGCCGCGGCGGGTATAGCGGGCGTATACGCTCAAGGTGTCCGGCGCGCAACGCTGCAGGATGTCGGTGAAGATGCGCTCCACGCACTGTTCGTGGAATTCGGCGTGTTCGCGGAAGCTGACCAGGTAGCGCAGCAGTCCGGCGTGGTCGATGGGTGTGCCGCCGTAGGCGACCTGCACGCTGGCCCAGTCCGGCTGGCCGGTGACCGGGCAGTTGGATTTCAGCAGGTGCGAGAGCAGGGTTTCGCGGACGGGCTTGCCGCTGATGGTCGCCAGGTACCCCGGCTGTGGCGGGCCGTAATGGTCGATGGCGATGTCGAGGTCGTCGATCAGCATGCCGGCCGGCTCGTGCAGCTTCTGCGCGGCAAAGTCGTCGGCGGGAACCAGGCGCACCGCCACGTCGCCGCCGCAGGCGGCGGACAGGTCGTGCATCAGGCGCCGGGTCAGGTCGGTGCGGTCCAGGCGCTCGCCGTTGAAGCCGTTCAAGTACAGCTTGAAGGACTTGGATTCGACCAGGCGCGGCGAGTCCGCGGGCACGCGGAACTCGGCCATCGCCACGCGGGGCTTCCCGCGCGGGTCCAGCCAGGACAGCTCGTAGGCGTTCCAGATGTCCACGCCGTGGAAGGGCAGGGTGCCGCCGATGCCCAGCTCCGCACGCTTGGACGCACGCTCGACGGGAAACAGCAGACCGGGGTCGTAGCGGTTGGCGTAAGCCGTGGTCTTGCCCAGCGGTGATTGGTCGGGAGCACTCATGTCGATCATTGTAATCGCTTGTCGCAGGGCCGGCTCCTGCGAGGATGGAGCAACCATGTCTTTTGGCATGGTCCCCGGGATCATGGCTGGTTTAGGCTTGATGCGATGTGCGCGGGATTCCGCGCGTCACGGTATCAGGAGGTTTCCATGGTTCTGACATTCAAGAAGGCGTGCCTGACGGGCGTGGTGGCGGTATTGATGCTGGGCTCGGCCGGCGTCATGGCGGCCACGCCGCAGGTCACCGCCGCCGATTACACGCGCGCCGAATCGCTCCTGCGCTTCAATACGCAGCCGCTGGTGGATCATGCCGTGCGCCGTGTGAAGTGGCTGGATGACACGCATTTCTGGTATGTCGACCATGACGCCGAAGGCGATCATTACCGCGTGATGGATGCCGTCACCGGCAAGGTCCGGCCCGCCTTCGACCAGGCCGCGCTGGCTTCGGCGCTGGCGGCCGCCGCTGCCGGCAGGAAGAAGGCCGGCGACGGCCGGAAGGCCGGAAAGAAAGATGCCGACAAAAAGGGCGCCCACGAGAAGAAAGCCGCGAAGGTCGAGGCGAACAAGCTCGGCGTGCGCGATTTCGAGTACCTGCCGGACGGCAGGCTCAAGGTGGACTGGCGCGACAAGTCGTACGTGTGCGACCTGCATGCCGCGCCGGCAGCGGCGGCTTCCAGCGCGAAGCGGGCCGCGGCCGGCGAGTGCGTCACCTGGGCATCCACGTTCAAGCACAAGATCGGCAAGGAGAAGGCCGTGGTCTCGCCGAACGGCAAGTACGCCGTGTTCGTGCGCGACTGGAACCTGTGGCTGCGCAACCTGGAAACCGGCAAGGAAAAGCCACTCACCACCGACGGCGTCAAGGACTACGGCTACGCCACGCTCAACGCCGGCTGGGTGCATGGCGACGGCGCCATCGTGCGCTGGTCGCCCGATTCGACCCGGGTGGCCACCTACCGCCAGGACCAGCGCAAGGTCGGCAACATGTACATGGTCGAGACGCGCGTGGGCCATCCCGAGCTGCACCAGTGGAAATACCCGCTGCCCGGCGACAAGCACGTGTTCATGATCGAGCCGGTGGTCATCGACGTCCGTTCCGGCAAGATGGTGCGCCTGAAGATGCCGCCCCAGCAGCGCCTGTCGTCGCTGTGCGACACGCTGGCCTGCGACCGCGGCGAGCCCAACCAGTGGAGCGACGTCAAATGGGCGCCGGACGGCGAGACCCTGGCCCTGGTCAACACCTCGCGCGACCGCAAGCACGAGTGGTTCCGCGTGGCCGATGCCGACACCGGCGCCGTGCACACGAAATTCGAGGACAGCGTCAAGACCTACTACGAGTCCGGCCGTGGCCAGGTCAACTGGCAATACCTGCCGAAGACGCACGAGGCGATCTGGTTCTCCGAGCGCAGCGACTGGGGCAACCTGTACCTGCGCGACCTGAAGACCGGCAAGATCGAACACGCCATCACCAGGGGGCCGGGCAACGTCGACCAGGTGCGCTACCTCGACCGCAAGACGCGCACGCTCTGGTTCGTCGGCAATGCGCGCACCGAGGGCCTGAACCCGTATTTCAAGCAGTTCTTCAAGGTCGACATCGACACCGGCAGGACCACGTTGCTGACTCCGGAGCCGGCCGACCACGCCATCACCATGTCGCCGGACGGCAAGTACTTCGTGGACACGTATTCCACGGTCACGCAGCCGCCGGTGACGGTGCTGCGCGCATCCAGTGACGGCCACGTCATCGCCACGGTGGCCAAAGCCGACATCAGCCGCCTGAAGGCCGCCGGCTGGGTGCCGCCCGAGGTGATCACGGTGAAGGCGCGCGACGGCAAGACCACGCTGTACGGCCTGATGTTCAAGCCGACCGACTTCGATCCGAGCAAGAAATACCCGGTCGTCGACTACATCTATCCCGGTCCGCAGACCGGCTCGGTGTTCACCTTCGGCTGGGCTTCGGCGCGTTCCGACCACCAGGCGATGGCGGAACTGGGCTTCATCGTGGTCGCCGTCAACGGCATGGGCACGCCGTGGCGCACCAAGAGCTTCCACGACACCTGGTACGGCGACATGGGCGACAACACGCTGCCCGATCAGGTCACGGCGATCAAGCAGCTGGCCAAGCGCCATGCGTGGATCGATCTCTCGCGTGTCGGCATCTGGGGCCATTCCGGCGGCGGCAACGCCACCGCCGACGCGCTGTTCCGCTACCCGGACTTCTTCAAGGTCGGCTGGGCCGAAAGCGGCAACCACGACAACCGCAACTACGAGAACGACTGGGGCGAGAAGTACCAGGGCCTGCTGGTGGAAAACGAGGACGGCACCACCAACTACGACAACCAGGCCAACCAGCTCATCGCCGAGCACCTCAAGGGCCACCTGATGCTGGTGCACGGCTCCCTGGACGACAACGTGCCGCTCGGCAGCACGCTGCTGGTGGTCGACGCGCTGATCAAGGCCAACAAGGATTTCGACATGCTGGTCCTGCCCAACCAGCATCACGGCTACGGCAAGGATTCGGACTACGTCACGCGCCGGCGCTGGGACTACTTCGTGCGCCATCTCATGGGCGCCGAGCCGCCGCACGAGTTCAAGATCACGCGGCCGGAGCACCACTGACACCGCGCAACCGGGGGTCATCCCGCCCGCCGGCGGGGTGACCCGGGGACGACCGGCCCCGGGCCCGGGCTCCGGTCAGGGCAACGCCAGCACCAGCGCCTCGCGGCCCGGGTGCCTGCCGTAAAGGGTCATGCGCACGTGCTGCCCGTCCGCGGTGACGTTGAAGCTGCGCGTGCCTTTCCCGCGCAGTTGCCGCAGTTGCCGTTCGAGCCCGTCGCGGTCACCGCCTGGCGTCGCATCCCGGTAGCGGCGCAGGATCAGTGCCATCAGGCGCAGGCCTGCCGCGTAGTCCTCGTCGTGGTTCATGCAGTCGGCCATGTTCGTGCCCGTGGTGGCCGCGGATGCCCAGATCGTTGCCATGTGGTTGCTCAGCCGGTCGAAGAAATCCGGATGCGTCGCCGGCAGGTCGTACTCGTCCATCTTCATGTCGTCGAGCATGCGTTCGTGCGTGGCGTCCCGGCAGCCCCAGGCGTAAAACGGCGCGATCAGGTAGCGTATGCCCTTGTCGCGGTCCAGGTACAGCCATATCCGCGGCGATGTGTCCTGCTCCACGGCCTCGAGCACGCCCCGGCTCATGCCGTGATGGACACGCTGCATCGGTGCGCACAGGTCGATGTCGCTGACGGTCACGGGGGCGTATGCCTGCCGGCAACTGGCCGGCAGGGGGCTCCCGGCGGGCAGGTGACCGAGCATGGCGGCGAGCAGGCGTTCGTCCGCAGCCATCCAGTTGGCCGTCACCATGGCGGCAATCAGCGAATTGGTGTGGGCATGAAGCCGACGCACCATGCGCGCGTTGGTGCAGACGCTGGCCACTGCCCGGGTCTCGTGCCCGTCCAGGAACGCGAGTGCCGTCGCGGACAGCCACGTCCGCTGCAGGGGCTGGAAGGGGGGGAGCGGTGTCCCGGCGCTGGCCGGCATCAGGTTCCAAAGCATGCGGTCGTTGTGCAGGGCCCGGTAACGGGCCAGCCGCGCCTGTTGCCCGGCCAGCAACCTGCGCAGTGCCGGGGCATGCCGTTGCGCGTGTTCGAGGCAATGACCGCGGTCAAGCCGGCACAACAGGGTGCGGGCCTCCGGGTCGATTGGCGGGAGCCTGGCGAAATTGCCTTCGGCGCTCGTCGTGAACGGGTCGTGCGGGCTTTTCGCGCCGGCCTGCAGCCGGGCCCGGAGGCGTTTCACGTCCCGCGCATATACCGCGTCGACCCGGTCGGCCGGAACCGCGTAGTCGATCAGCCACAACGCCGGCCACGCATTGTGTCCCGTGTCCGGTTCCAGATCCTGTTGCAGCAAGGCCATGGCGCGTGCCCGGACGGGACCGGGGCCGCGCAGGCGCCCCCACGCGAAAGCGGCGATGAATGCCAGCGCGAAAAGGCCGGCGAGGCCGGCGAGCACGAGCACGGTCCGGCGCATGGTTTCTCCTTCCTGGATGACGGCAGTCCGGTGATCGTATCAAGCCGGGATCGCGGGTGCGGTCGATGTCCATGCCGTCACGCCGAAGGCCGCCTCTTTCACGGCGACCGGGGGACGGGCGGAGCCTCTCAACCGGCATCGACCCGTTTCGCCAGTCCCCTGGCGGCGGCCTGCTCGATCAGTTGATGCATCGCCTGCACCGCTTTGCGCGAAGCCTCCTGCTGGCGTTGCGCGAGCGCCTTCTGCTGTCCGGCAAGTTTGTCGTGCTGCGTCTTCCATGCCTGCCGTCTGGCAGCGGTTTTCCTTTCCCGTGCGGCGCGGTCCCGGGAGAGCCGGGCCCGGGCCTCGTGCATGGCGCGTTTTTGCGCGGCCAGTGCCTGTTCCCGGGTGTTTGCGCGAGTTCCGGATGCCCACCGGGCCTGTTGTTGTGCCAGCCGGGCCTGGCGTTGTGCCAGCGCGGCCTGGCGTTGTGCAAAGGCGGCCTTGCGCGCGGCCAGGCCGGCTTGCTGACCGGCTATCCGGCCCTGTTGCCCGGCGAGCTGCCCCTGTTGCCGTGCCAGCCGGAACACCGGCGCGTAGATCTCGCGGGCCTGTTCGATGGTCGCCTTGTCGCGGACAAGGTAGGCCTGGTCGCCGGTGCGGTACCACAGCATCGGCTGGCCGGACCGGTGCAGGTGCTTCACCGCGGCCACGTCGGCACGCGTGCCGCGGATCGTCACCGAATCGCCATCGAGCAAGGCGAAGCCCTGGTGCGTGTCCGGGGTGGTGTAGATGAACACGTTGCGGCCGTGGGCGCCGAACTCGGGCGGCACGGGCGGTACGGATGGAACGGCAGGAACGGCGGGAACGGCAGGAACGGCGGGAACCGGAGGGGCCGGCGGAATGGCCGGTACGGGTGGTGCCGGAGGGACGGCGGGCGCCGCGGGTGCCTTGGGCGCTGCGGGCACGGCAAGCGGTGGCGG
>CAZBZD010000058.1:8579-10471 GCA_964496295.1 uncultured Rhodanobacteraceae bacterium
GGCGGCGTCGTGGTGTCGGCATGCGCCGTGGCGCTCTTGTCCGCAGTTTGCACCGGATGGCTGGATGCGACGACGCGGTAAGGCACCACGCCGGCCAGCGCGATCACGGCGACGAGCAGCCAGCCGCGCGCACGCGGCATGGTGTCGGAAGTTTGCTGCAGCATGGTCAGTCGCCTCTTGAGGTTGCGGAAGGTGGGAGAAGCTCCGGCCAGGCCGGAGCACGCGGGCCGTGTTGCGCCCAGGTGCAGCAGCAACCGGCCGTAGTCTTGCGGCGCGGCGCGTTGCCACTGCAACACCAGCGCGTCGCACGCCGCTTCGCGGTTCAGCGCGTATTCGCGCGTGGCGTACCGGACCAGTGGATGGAAAAAGAACAGCCATTGCGCCGTGGCCGGAATCCACCCCGACCACAGGTCGCGGCGGCCGAGGTGTGCCAGTTCGTGGGCCAGCGCCATGGCTTGTTCATCCGGCGCCAGGCTGCGGCATGATGGCAGCAATACCGTCGGCTGCCACAGTCCCGTCACCTGCGGCGAATCGATGGCGTCGGACACGCGCAGGCGCGGGCGGCGGCGCAGTCCGGATCGATGCGCCAGACGCGAGCACAAGGCCTGCATGCGCGCATCGTTCGACGGGCGCGAGCCGCGCAGCACCCGGCGCGTGTGCCGCCATTGCCGCGCGGCGGCCACGAGCTGCACGAGCAGGCCGGCCAGCCAGGCGGCCAGGACCAGCGCCTGCCACGGGAAAGCGGGAGCCGGCGCGGCAGCCGCGTCGCGGGCCGGCGGGACGGGCCCCGCATCGGCAACGGGTGCCGGCCGTGCATCGTGCACGTCTTGCGGAGCCGGCGCCGGCAGCGCGGTACCGGCCGGCGCGGAAACGGCGTGCGGCGGCAGGATCGGCAACGACAAGGGAGCCTGCCACGCCAGCCCGAACAGCAATTGCGCCCCGAGCAGCCACCACAGCGCGCAGTGCGCCGCCGCCGGCAGCCGTGGCAGCAGCCGGCACAGCAGCCACAACACGGCGACCAGCAATGCGGCCTGCGCGGAGGTCCAGGCCAGGCGTTCCAGCAGGCTGTCGGCGAAGGGAAGGAGGGCGTGCATGTCAGTTCTCCCCGCGCCTGGATTGCAGGGTGCTGACCAGCGTTTCGAGCTCGGCCAGTTCGGCGTCGGAAATCTCGCCGCGCTCGGCCATCCAGGCGACGAAGGGCGACACCGATCCGTTCAGCGTCTTGTCCACGAAGCTGGAAACGACGCCGTACACGGCCTCGTTCACGTCGGTGGTGGTTTCGTAGGCGTAGACGCCACCGACCTTGCGCCGGCGCAGGTACGCCTTGGCGCGCAGGCGCTCCATCATGGTCAGCACCGTCGAGCGCGCCAGACCTTGCGCCTTGCCGAAGCCGGCGGCGACCTCGCCGACCGAGGCGCGGCCGTGTTCGTCGAGGTAATGCAGCAGCGCCAGTTCCTGGTCGCCGATGGTGGGCCTGGACATGGTCATGCACCTGTTTGACTACGGGTGTAGTCAAACTAGTTCATGCCTACATGTGTAGTCAAGCGCCGGTGCGCCCGGTCATGCCGCGGGAGCGGGACGGGGAGTGGGTGGAGAGAGGCGGGAAGCGAGCCGGCGCAAGCCGATTTGCGGCGAGGCCGGGCACTGCGCAACTCCTGGCACCCCGGCAGGTACTTTCACGGTCCATGGCCGCGATACATCACCGGAATCCTCGTCCACCCGCTTTGCCGAACGCTTTCCCGAAGTTCCGCTCGCTGCCTGCCTCTAGAACGCCATGTCGAAGGCCACCTTGCCCTCCACACCGACCTGGTAGGCCGACACACGCCGCTCGAAGAAGTTGGCCACTTCCTGCACGTCCTGCAGGTCCATGAAGTCGAACGGGTTCTTCGCGT
>CAZBZD010000059.1:0-10422 GCA_964496295.1 uncultured Rhodanobacteraceae bacterium
ACCGTGCTCGCAGCCGCGATACGGGTTGAGCGCCTGGTCGAAACCGACGTCGGGCGAATCGTTGCGGGTGATGACAGTGCGCGCGCGTTCGGCAGTCACTTCGGTGCGCGGGCGCGGCGACTCCTCGTCCGGCAGCGCGCTTTGCCAGCCGTCGTCCTCGACATGATGGCGCACGGTCTCGAAGCGCCCTTCCGGGTTGGAAGCGGCGCCGCGGCCCTTGATCACGACAGGCGGACGGGCATCGTGCGTCATCGGTACAGTGTGGCAGGGCCGTGTCTCAGGCCCCGCGACCGGCATGCCGACGACATGGCCGCTGTGGTCATGACCCGTCGTCATGTGTGATGACAACGTTGCCATTTGGTCTACACTGGAGCGTGTCGCGTGCATCGACCATGCAGGCCCGTGCGCGCTCCATCACCCTGGAGGAGGTCAGCCATGTCCAACGTGCATCCCGTCCCGGCCGATTTCGCGGCCAAGGCCGACATCAAGGCCGACGATTACGAACGCCTGTATGCCGAGTCGATCAAGGACCCCGCGGCGTTCTGGGAAAAGGTGGGCAAGCGCCTGGACTGGATCAAGCAGCCGACGCGGATCAAGGACGTCAGTTACGACGCCGACGACCTGCACATCCGCTGGTACGCCGACGGCGAGCTCAACGTGGCCGCCAACTGCCTGGACCGGCAGCTGGACAAGCGCGGCGACAAGACCGCCATCATCTTCGAGGGCGACGACCCGTCCGAGTCGCGCCGCATCAGCTACCGCGAGCTGCACGCCGAGGTATGCAAGTTCGCCAACACGCTGAAGCATCTCGGCGTGGCCAAGGGCGATCGCGTGGCCATCTACATGCCGATGATTCCCGAGGCCGCGGTGGCGATGCTGGCCTGCGCGCGCATCGGCGCCATCCACTCGGTGGTGTTCGGCGGTTTCTCGCCCGATTCGCTGGCCGGGCGCATCGCCGACTCGGCCTGCAAGATGGTCGTCACGGCCGACGAGGGCACGCGCGGCGGCAGGAAGATTCCGCTCAAGGCCAATGTCGACGAGGCACTGACGCGGCCCGGCACCAAGAGCGTGGAAACGGTGATCGTGGTGCGTCGCACCGGCGGCTCGGTGAACATCCAGTCGCCGCGCGACCGCTGGTACCACGACCTGATCGACGGCCAGTCCGCGGATTGCCCGCCCGAGCCGATGAACGCCGAGGATCCGCTGTTCATCCTCTACACCTCCGGCTCCACCGGCAAGCCCAAGGGCGTGCTGCACACCACCGGCGGTTACCTGGTCTACGTCGCCTACACGCACGAGGCGGTGTTCGACCTCAAGGAAGACGACATCTACTGGTGCACCGCCGATGTCGGCTGGGTCACCGGCCACAGCTACGTGGTCTACGGCCCGCTCGCCAACGGCGCGACCACGGTGATGTTCGACGGCACGCCCGCGTATCCCGACACCAGCCGTTTCTGGCAGGTCGTGGACAAGCACCAGGTGACGCTGTTCTACACCGCGCCGACGGCGATCCGCGCGTTGATGCGCGATGGCGAGGAGCCGGTCAGGAAGACCTCGCGCAAGTCGCTGCGCCTGCTCGGCACGGTCGGCGAGCCGATCAATCCGGAGGCCTGGGAGTGGTATCACCGCGTGGTCGGCGACGGGCGCTGTCCGATCGTCGATACCTGGTGGCAGACCGAAACCGGCGGCATCATGATCACGCCGCTGCCGGGCGCCATCGCCACCAAGCCCGGCTCGGCCACCAGGCCGTTTTTCGGCATCGAGCCGGCCATCGTCGATGCCGAGGGCAACGTGCAGGAAGGCGAGTGCGAGGGCAACCTGGTCATCACCGATTCCTGGCCGGGCCAGATGCGCACGGTCTACGGCGACCACCAGCGCTTCATCGACACCTACTTCAAGACCTATCCGGGCAACTATTTCTCCGGCGACGGCGCGCGCCGCGATGCCGACGGCTACTACTGGATCACCGGCCGCGTCGACGACGTGATCAACGTCTCCGGCCATCGCCTGGGCACCGCCGAGGTGGAGAGCGCGCTGGTCACGCAGGATACCGTGGCCGAGGCGGCCGTGGTGGGTTTTCCGCACGAGATCAAGGGCCAGGGCATCTACGCCTATGTCACCCTGGTGGCCGGCATCGAGCCCAGCGACGCCCTGCGCGAGGAGCTGATCGCCCAGGTGCGCAAGGAAATCGGCCCGATTGCCAAGATCGACCACCTGCAATGGGCGCCGTCGCTGCCGAAGACCCGCTCGGGCAAGATCATGCGCCGCATCCTGCGCAAGATCGCCGAGAACGAGCCGGACAAGCTGGGCGACATCACCACCCTGGCCGACCCGTCGGTGGTCGAAAAACTGGTCGACGAACGGCTGGTGAAATAGACCGGCGACCGGCATGGGCCCGCATGCTCCCGGCCACGTCCCGGCCGTGCGTCCGGCCGACGCGGCTGCCGCGCTGGACGATGCCCACATCCACGTGTGGTGGCTGCCGCGGCGGCGCGGGCAGGGACGCGAACCGTTGCTTCGCGTGCTGGCGGGCTATCTGGATGCGGCGCCCGAAACCATCCGCCTGGATGAAAACCCGCACGGCCGCCCGCAGGTCGACGGCGCCCTCGACTTCAACTGGTCGCACAGCCGCGAACGCGCGGTAGTCGCCGTGGCGCGGCACCTGCCGCGGCTGGGCGTGGATCTCGAGCACGTGCGCCCGCGCCGCTCGTTCATGGCCCTGGCCGAACGCTTTTTCGCCGACAGCGAATACGCGCTGCTGGCGGCCCTGCCCGAGGAGCAGCGCCCGTCCGCCTTCGTGCGCCTGTGGACCGCCAAGGAAGCCCTGCTCAAGGCACATGGCCGCGGCCTGGCCTACGGACTGGACAAGGCGGTACTGACACTGGAAGACGACGCGCCGCGCCCGCTCCGGTTCGACGCCGGCCTCGGCGAACCGGCCACGTGGCACCTCGCCCACTGGACGTTGCCCGAGCAGGGCTTTGCCTCCCTGTGCTGGCAGCATGGACAGCGCCGGCTGCGGCATTTCACGCTGCCGGACCCGCCTTCGCGGAAGCCTGCCCCGCCATCCGCACACGATTGAACCTTCCGCGCCGATCGCGGTCTGAACAGGTGTTGGAATCTCCCCAACCGTGACTTGCCGTCCAGGGACGGACGGGCGATTCTCCTTCAACGTTCGGGCGCACGTTTCGTGCGCCCTTTTTCTTGTCCGGGCGGCGAATCGGGTAAAGTCATGTCCCCTTACGACGATTCGGCACTGCCATGACCCTGCTCAGCGTCAATCTCAACAAGGTGGCCGTGCTGCGCAACGCGCGCGGCGAGGGCCGGCCCGACGTGGTCACCGCCGCCCGCGTGTGCATGGATGCCGGCTGCGGCGGCATCACCGTGCATCCGCGCCCCGACCGTCGCCACATCCGGCCCGAGGACGTGCATGCCCTGGCGCGGCTGGTGCGCGGCCGGGCGGAATACAACATCGAAGGCAACCCGATGGCCGGGCCGCGCGAGGGCTATCCCGGCTTCCTGCCGCTGGTGCGCGAGGTGCGGCCCACCCAGGTCACGCTGGTTCCCGACGCCGAAGGCCAGATCACCTCCGACCACGGCTTCGACCTGGCCCGCGACATGCCGCGCCTGGCGCCCGTCGTGGCCGAACTGGCGGCGCTGGGTTGCCGCGTCAGCCTGTTCGTGGATGCCGGCGCGGATACCGCCGAAGGTTTTGCCGCCGCCGCCGCCGCCGGTGTCGGCCGGGTCGAACTCTATACCGGGCCCTATGCCCGCGCGTTCGCCGACGGCGACGCCCGCCGGGCCCTGGAACGCTGCGCGCAGACCGCGCGGCTGGCGCACCGGGCGGGGCTGGCCGTGAATGCGGGCCACGACCTCGACCAGGCCAACCTCGGGGCCATCAAGCAGGCGCTTCCGGGGCTGGCCGAGGTGTCCATCGGGCACGCCCTGATCAGCGAGGCCCTGTACGACGGCCTGGCGCCGACCGTGAAGCGCTATCTGGACATCCTCGCCTGAGAGGATCGCCTGTGCCGGCACGCTGCGCGCTGCGGGCAAAAAAACGGGCGCCCGCGAGGCGCCCGTCACGTGACTTCCCGAAGGAGTGCGGCATCAGTCGGTATTGAGGAACCCGATCTTCTGCATGCCCACGCTCTTGGCGTCGGACAACACCTTGGCCACGACGTCGTACTGCACGTTGTCGCTGGCCTGGATCTGCACTTCCGGCTGCTTGTCCTTGGGCTTGGCCGCATAGACCTTCAGCTGCAGCTTCAACGCCTGCTGGCTGACCGGCACGTCGTTCATGAACAGCGAACCGTCCGGCTTGATCACCAGCTGGATCGGCTCGGGCGGGTTTTCCGGCGGCTTCACGTCCTGGTTCGGTTGCGGCAAATCGATGCGGATGCTGTGGGTCAGCATCGGCGCGGTGATGATGAAGATGATCACCAGCACCAGCATCACGTCGACCAGCGGCGTGACGTTGATTTCCGCCATGGGCGTGCCGCCGTGTCCGCCGGAACCGCCCGAATTGACATAGCTCATTGATGTTACCTCCGGCCGGCAAGCTTGCGGTGAAGCCCGCCGACCTTGTCACGCGGTCGTGGACATTGCCGGCCACGACCACGATTTCATGCTCATCTGGCACGACGAACCCGCTGCCGTGCCGGCCTGTGTTCCGGCGTCCCTACTGGCCCTTGTCCGAAGGCGCGTTGGTGACGAAACCGATGTGCACCATGCCGCTGCCCTTGGCGGTTTCCAGCACCTTGCGGATCACCTTGTAGCGGACCGTCTTGTCGGCGCGGATATGCAGCGGCGGCTGCGGGCTCTTTTGCGCCTCCACCAGCAGCTTGGCGTGCATCTCGGCCTGGCTGACCGGAGCGTCGTTCCAGTACAGCGAGCCGTCCTTCTTCACGGCCAGGTCGATCGGTGGCGCCGTCTTCGGAGTCTTCTGCTCCTTCAGGACGGTCTGCGGCAAGGTGACCTTGATCTGGTGCGAGGCCAGCGGAGCCGTGATCATGAAGATGATCAGCAGCACCAACATCACGTCCGCCAAGGGCGTGATGTTGATTTCGGCATTGACGCCGCCCTCGCTGCCGCCTGTACTCATTGCCATGGGTCAGCCCTCAGTTGCCGCCGGTTTCACCGACGCGTGAACCCGTGGCAAAGAAGTCGTGCAGGTCGTGCGCGAACTCGTCGAACTTGGCGTAGGTGATGCGGTTGGCGCGCACGAAGAAGTTGTACGCGATCACCGCCGGGATGCCGGCGGCCAGACCGCCTGCCGTCATGTACAACGCCATGCCCACGGGGCCGGCCACGGCCTGGATGGATGCCTCGCCCGACGCGCCGATGGAAGTCAGGGCGTGGACGATGCCGATCACGGTACCCAGCAGACCGACGAACACGGCCGCCGAACCCACGGTGGCCAGGACGGTCAGGCCGCTTTCCAGGCGCAGGCTCTCGCGGGCCACGGCCTGGCGCAGGGCGCGGTCGATGAACTCGGAACGATCCAGCGACTCGGCCAGGCGGCCGGCGTCGGAACGCTGGTGATGGGCCGCCGCCGAGGCGCAGTCCAGGGCGATCTTGGAGAACGGCTCGCTGCGCGGCTGCTCTTCCATGGCACGGATCGATTCCTGGGCGGAACCGGCATCCCAGAATGCGCGGATCACCTTGTTCTCGCGCGAACGCAGGAGCGCGTTGCGGATGAAGTTCGCGATGATGTAGTACCAGGACGCGGCCGACATGATGACGATCACGATGCCGATGAAGGCATCGAAGCCGCTCATGTCGTGGATGAAGGAACTGAACGAAAGCGACTCCAGTGCCTCGGCGTTGGAAACGCTCCCCGGACCGGGTTGGCTGGCCAGTGCAGTGACAGTGTCTAGCAGGAACATAGTGCTACCTTTGAGAAGTCAAACGTGAATAACGTGTCAGTGACGATCAACCGTCACTAATAGGCTTGGCGGAGGTTGAAAGTGACCGGCACGCGTGCCCAGCCCTTGTAGGGGACTCCGTCGCGCGTACCGGGGTTGAAACGCCAGTTCTTGGCGGCACGCACGGCGGCACGGTCCAGCTCGTGATAACCACTGGACTTGTCCACCTTGACTTGCAACACGTCGCCATTGGTACCGACCAGCACCAGCAGGATGACGGTACCCTGGTGGCGCATGCGGATGGCCTGCGGCGGGTAACGCGGCGGGTGCCGGTTCTTGTAGGAAAGGTTGGTGCTCGGCGCGATGTCGACCGGCGGGGCCGGCGGCGCCGGCGGGGCCGGCGGCGGCGCGGCCACGGCCATGCTCGATTTTTCCTGCACCGGCGGCGGCGGGGCCGGCGGCGGCGGCATCGGCGGCGGCTTGACCATCTTGATGATCTTCGGCGGCGGCTGCTTGGGCGGCTCCGGCGGCGGCGGCGGCGGCGGCGGCGGCGGCGGCGGCGGCTGGATGAAGTTCACCGTCACCACCTTCTCTTTCTGCTGCTGCTTTGCCTTCGGAGGCGCGGCAGGGGCCATGATCATCATGAAAGCGCCCGCATGCAGGGCAATCGCACCGGCGATCGCCCACGTGCGCTTCCAGTTGAACCCTTCACGGCCGTAGCGGTCTGTACTTGAGGCCATCAGTTAAACGTACCAGTCAATACATGTGGGGGTTGCATCCCGCGCCTTTGGGTCAGCCAATGCTTCGTCGAACATGAGAATTGCCTGAACGAAAAGCGGGAAGTGATCCACGTTACACCAGCGCAGGAAGTTTGTATAGACTTCCTGCCCGGTTCATGCTTGCTCGCAAAAAAGCAGGGAAATCAGCGTCAATGACCCGCTTCGCGCAGCCAGGCTTCGGCGTCGGAGCGGGTTTCGGGATCCTGGGCCGCCTTCTTCATGGCCTTGACGGCTGCCGGCTTGTTCTTCATGGCGCGCTCGGCCTCGGCGATCAGCATGTAGGCCCGGCCTTCGTGCTCGGTACCCTTGGCCAGGGCCTGGCGCGCGGCATCGCGCGCGGCGCTGTACTTGTGCTCGCTGGCCAGCAACTGCGCGCGACGCAGTTCGACGACGCCGTCGTGTCCCAGCGCCGCGCCCTTGGTGTAGGCCTGCAGCGCGGCGGCACGATCGCCACCGATCAGCGCGGCGTTGCCCTTCAGCTTGTAGTAGTCGTAGCCGGGCTTCACGACGCCCTTGCTGACGCCTTCCTGCAGGGCCGCCAGCGCCTTGTCGGCATACGGCTTGGGATCGCCGCCCGAATTCTGGCCGGTGATCAGGTAGAGCTTGGCCAGGTTGACGTAGGCGTCGCTGGTCGTGAGTTGCCCCTTGCTGCGCGCCTGCTCCATCTCCTTCAGCGCTTCGGGATACTTGTTGGCGCGCATCAGCATGACCACGAGGTTGTGACGCGTGGCGCTGTCGGCGGGATCGGCAGCCAGCTGCTTTTTGGCCATGGTGATGGCCTGGTCGCCCTGCCCGGTCTCGGCATAGCTGGCGGCCAGCACCTGGGCCCAGTTCGCCTTGGGCTGGTCGGTCAGGGTCTTGGCTTTCTCGATCGCCGCGATGGCGGCCTTGTAGTTCTGCAGGCGGTACTGGAGGATGCCTTCCAGACCGTAGGAATCGGCGGTCTCGCGCTTGCCCTCGGCACGCCACTTGTGCAGCGTGTCCAGCGCCTGCGGATACTGCTTGTCGGCGGCCTGGAACTGCGCCAGCTCGTACATGAGCTGGAAATAGGTGTCGTTGGGCAGGGAATCGAGGGCCAGCGACTTCTTCAACTTGGTGATTGCCGAGGAGAAATCCTTGGCTTTGTAGTCGATGTTGGCCAGGGCCTGCAGCGCCAGGGCCTGCGCATACTTGCTGCTGCCCACTTCGCCGCTGGCATACGGCATGAGGATTTCCTTGGCCTTGGCCATGTTGCCGGCGTTGTAGGCATTCAGGCCCTCGTTGATCCGGTCGGCATCATCCTGGCTGGTCAGGTCCGGCTTGGGCTCTTCGCGCGTGGCATTGGGATACAGCGGCTGCTTTTTCTGGTCCGCCTGGCTGCTCTGGTCGGACTGCGGCGCCGGATGCGCCAGGGCGGTGCCGCCGGTAATGGCCAGCGCCAGCGTCGCGCCAGCCAGCATCATGGGTATGGATCCCAGCTTCATTGCCTACCTCGTCAATAGCGTCTTCGTGCACATGGCACGTGGGGGACCTTGAGACTACCTCGATGTCGGCATCAAGCTCAAGTCGCCTGTTCATCGCCCATGCAAGTGGCCAGTGTCAGCCAGGCGAGGTGACCCGGCGCGGGGATCGCCCGCCCTGCCCCCGACAGGGACGGTCCCGGCCGACGCGCCGCCGGGAGCGCGGTTTCAGATGTCGAGGTTGGCCACCTTGAGCGCGTTGGTCTCGATGAACTCGCGGCGCGGGTCGACGGCCTCGCCCATCAGCATGGAAAACATCTGGTCGGCGGCCACGGCGTCCTCGATGCCGACCTGCAGCATGCGCCGGGTTTCCGGGTTGACCGTGGTCTCCCACAACTGCTCGGGATTCATCTCGCCCAGGCCCTTGAAGCGCTGGATGCTGCGGCCCTTCCTGGCCTCGTCCATCAGCCATTGGCGCGCGTCGGCGAACGAGAGAATGCCGCGCGAGGCATTGCCGCGGCGCACCTCGGCATCGTCCTGGATCATGCCGGACAGCTCGCGCGAGATGTCCAGGACGGGCCGGAAATCCGGGCCTTCGAAGAACGGACGCGACAGCACCCAGGTGTGCTCCAGGCCGTGCTGGCTGCGCGTGACCATGATCGCCGGCGGCTGCTCGCCGGCTTCGGCGCGGTACTCGAAGCGGAAATGCGGCTTGCCCAGGCCCTCGTTGGCCAGGCGTGTCGCCAGGGCATCCAGCCAGGCCTGCATGGCCGACGCGTCGGCCCACAGTTCCGGCTCCAGCGGAGCGTGCTCGAGCATCGCCATCCACACGGCGGTGTCGCAACGCTGGCCGAGATGCGCGACCTGGTCCAGCGCGTCCTGGTACTGGTGCAGCAGCTTTTCCAGTGCTTCGCCGCTGACCGGCGGCGCATCCGGACTGTATTGCAGTGCAGCATTGTCCACCGCGCTGGCGATCAGGTAATCGTTCAAGGCCGCGTCGTCCTTGAGATACAGCTCCTGCTTGCCCTGCTTGATCTTGTACAGCGGCGGCAGCCCGATGTAGACGTGGCCGCGCTCGATCAGCTCCGGCATCTGGCGGTAGAAGAAGGTCAGCAGCAGCGTGCGGATGTGCGAACCGTCCACGTCGGCGTCGGTCATGATGATGATGTGGTGGTAGCGCAGCTTGTCCGGGTCGTATTCGTCCTTGCCGATGCCGGTGCCCAGCGCGGTGATCAGGGTGCCGACCTCGGCCGAGGACAGCATCTTGTCGAAGCGCGCCTTTTCGACGTTGAGGATCTTGCCCTTGAGCGGCAATACGGCCTGGGTCTTGCGGTTGCGGCCCTGCTTGGCCGAGCCGCCGGCCGAATCGCCCTCGACCAGGAACAGTTCGGACAGCGCCGGATCCTTTTCCTGGCAATCGGCCAGCTTGCCCGGAAGGCCGGCGATGTCCAGGGCGCTCTTGCGCCGGGTCAGTTCGCGCGCCTTGCGCGCCGCCTCGCGGGCGCGCGCGGCGTCGACCACCTTGGAGGCGATGGTTTTCGCTTCGTTGGGATGCTCGAGCAGGAAATCGGTCAAACGTTCGTACACGACTTGGTCGACCACCGTCTTGACCTCGCTGGAGACCAGCTTGTCCTTGGTCTGCGAGGAAAACTTGGGGTCGGGTACCTTCACCGACAGCACCGCGATCATGCCTTCGCGCATGTCGTCGCCCGAAGGGGTCACCTTGGCCTTCTTCGCCAGGCCCTCTTTCTCGATGTAGTTCTGCATGGCGCGCGTCAGCGCCGAGCGGAAGCCGGTCAGGTGGGTACCGCCGTCGCGCTGCGGAATGTTGTTGGTATAGCAGAACATCGTTTCCTGGTAGGCCTCGGTCCATTGCATCGCCACTTCCACGGTGATGTCGTCCTGCTCGGCGCTGAGGCTGATCACGTTGGGATGCAGCACGTTCTTGAGCTGGGCCATGTGCTCGACGAAGGAACGGATGCCGCCTTCGTAGGCGAACACTTCCTGCCGTTCGTCGCGCTCGTCGTTGAGCTCGATGCGCACGCCGGAATTGAGGAAGGCCAGTTCGCGCAGGCGCTTGGCCAGCACGTCGAAATGGAACTCGACGTCGGAAAAGGTTTCCTTGCTGGGCAGGAAGCGCACCACGGTGCCGCGCTTGTCGGTCGGGCCGACCACGCGCAGCGGCGCTACCGGCTCGCCGTCGACGTATTCCTGCCGGTATTCCTGGCCGTCGCGGCAGATCGTCAACCACAGGTGCTCGCTGAGGGCGTTGACCACCGAGACGCCCACGCCGTGCAGGCCGCCGGACACCTTGTAGGAATTGTCGTCGAACTTGCCGCCGGC
>CAZBZD010000060.1:0-10270 GCA_964496295.1 uncultured Rhodanobacteraceae bacterium
GACCCGACCCGGGATCCGGTTCGGGGGATGGCTTCCACAGCACGAAATCGCCGGGGTGCCGCTTGTACGACTCCACTTCCACGCGCGCGCCGGCCAGCATGTCCTCGGTGGAGCGCCCGGAAAGCTGCCCGTAGGCGGGCCAGGAGGCCACGTCGAACAGCACGTGGTCCTCGGCGACATAGGCGTGGCCGGCGGCCAGCAGGGCCTCGATCATGGCGATGATCTCGGCCATGTGCGCGGTGGCGTAGGGCTCGATGTCCGGCGGGGCCACGCCGAGGCGCTGCATGTCCTCGTGGTAGGCGCCGGCGAAGCGTTCGCTGATGGTGCCGATGGGCACGCCGGCCGCGCTGGCTGCGGCATTGATCTTGTCGTCAACGTCGGTGATGTTGCGCGCAAAAACCACGTTCGGGTAATGCCGGCGCAGCAATTTGACCAGCACGTCGAAGACCACCGGCCCGCGCGCGTTGCCGATGTGCACGTAGTTGTAGACGGTCGGCCCGCACAGGTACATGGTCACGCGCTCGGGGTCGAGCGGCGCGAAGGGTTCGGAGCGGCGGGCGAGGGTGTTGTAGAGGGTGATGGCCATGGCGACAGATCATGCAGGCAGCGGCGCATCTTACCAAGCCGAACGCTGGCAGGGCGACACTCGGAGCCTTGCAGCGGTTCGCCGGCAAGGCGCGTTCGCGCCGGCGTAGTGGGCCTGCGCCAAGCGGACGCAACGCCGCCGGCGGGCCGGCCCGAAGCCGCCGAGTGTCGCCCCGCCAGCGTTCGGCTTGGCAACAATTTGCGCGACGCGGGTCGCGGAATCGGCGATTGACGTGCGTCACGGCGTCCGTCTAAGCCGGCATTCATCATGACTCTGTTGCAATGGGCCATACGCATGAGAGCTTGCAGGTGTCGCGCGCCGGCACGCAAAGCCCGTGAAGAGGTTTTTTCATGTACCGATTTCTTGCTTCGCTGACGCTGGCCCTGGTGGTCGTGTCCACGCCCGGCCTGGCCCAGGATGCCGCGCGCGCCGCGGACGAAGGCGGCGTGCATTACGCCTGGGCCAATGTCACCCGGGTCAACCCGATCTACCGCGAGATGCAGGTGTCGAACCCGTCGCAGCAGTGCTACCAGCAACCGGTGGTGCATCGCGAAGGCGGCAGCAACACGGCCGGCACCCTGCTCGGCGCGGTGGTCGGCGGCGTGCTCGGCAACACGGTCGGCAAGGGCGACGGGCGCAAGGCCGCCACCGTCGCCGGAGCGGTGGTCGGCGGCGCGGTCGGCAACCGCGTGGCCAGCCGCGACGATCGCGTCGTGCAGGATTCGGTCACGCGCTGCCAGACGGTGCGGGGCGTGAGCAGCGAGCGGCGCATCGTC
Source organism: uncultured Rhodanobacteraceae bacterium (assembly GCA_964496295.1). GTDB lineage: Bacteria > Pseudomonadota > Gammaproteobacteria > Xanthomonadales > Rhodanobacteraceae > Oleiagrimonas. The sequence continues at coordinate 1,363 of CAZBZD010000060.1, forward strand.
GGCTACAACGTGGAATACCGCTATCGCGGCCAGACCTACATGTCGCGCATGGACTACGATCCGGGCGAACGCTTGCGGGTACGCGTCAGCGTCACGCCGGCCGACTGATCCGGCGCCCTCATGCCGAATGGTTGTTGCAACCGTGAGGCAAACCGGGTAAACATGCAGCTTCCGCTTTCCGATCCGACCACGAGCCTGCTCCGCATGCCAGCCACGTTCGCCCGCACGCCCATCGTCACCAGCGCCTGGATGGCCGCCGGCATGACCTCGCGCGCGCGTCGACCGCAGCCGGAACATCTGGCCGGGTAGGCTGTCGCGCGCAAGCATTTCAAGCATCGACGAAACCCGGCTCCATGCCGGGTTTTTCGTGCCCGGCTTTCATTCGACAGACCAGGGCACTCCATGAATCTCCGCCACTTCATCACCACCCAGGACTGCAGTCGCGCCGACATCGACGCGCTGCTCGACGAGGCCGCCGCCTTCAAGCGCTCGCCGATCGGCACGCAACTGGTCGGCAAATCGGTGGCCTTGCTGTTCTTCAACCCGTCGATGCGCACGCGCACCAGTTTCGAGCTGGGCACTTTCCAGCTCGGCGGGCATGCCGTGGTGCTGGAGCCGGGCAAGGGCGCCTGGCCGATCGAGTTCGAATCCGGCACGGTGATGGACGGCGAGGCCGAGGAACACATCGCCGAGGTCGCGCAGGTCCTGAGCCGCTACGCCGACATCATCGGCGTGCGCGCCTTCCCGAAGTTCCGGGACTGGTCGGTGGACCGCGAGGACCGGCTCGTCAAGTCCTTCGCGCAACACGCCACGGTGCCGGTGATCAACATGGAAACCATCACCCACCCGTGCCAGGAACTGGCGCATGCGCTGACCATGCGCGAGCACCTGGGCGACCTGTCGAACAGGAAATACGTGCTCACCTGGACCTGGCATCCCAAGCCGCTCAACACGGCCGTGGCCAACTCGGCCTTGCTGATCGCCACCCGGATGGGCATGGACGTGACCCTGCTGTGCCCCACGCCCGAATTCGTGCTGGACGAACGCTACATGCAGGCCGGCCACGAGAACGCCGCGGCCAACGGCGGCTCGCTCACGGTCAGCCACGACATCGAGGAAGCCTACAGCGGTGCCCATGTGGTCTACGCCAAGAGCTGGGGCGCATTGCCGTATTTCGGCCGCTGGGACGAGGAAAAACCCATCCGCGACGCGCACCGGCATTTCACCGTCGACGCGCAGAAAATGGCGCTCACCGACCACGGGCTGTTCAGCCACTGCCTGCCGCTGCGGCGCAACGTCCAGGCGACCGACGAAGTCATGGAAGCGCCATACTGCATGGCCATCGACGAGGCCGAGAACCGCCTGCACGTGCAGAAGGCGGTGATGGCGTCGTTGCTCGCCTGACACCGGAGCCACTGCCATGTACCTGCCAAGACATTTCAGGGAAACGCGCATCGAGGTCCTGCACGACCTGATCCGCGCCTGCCCGTTCGCCACCGTGGTCACGCACGCGGCGGACGGGCTGGATGCCAACCACCTGCCATTCGAGCTGGTCGACGGCGCGTTGCACGGCCACGTCGCGCGCGGCAACGACCTGGCGAAACGGGATGGCGCCGAGGTGCTGGTGATTTTCCGCGGGCCGCAGGCCTACATCAGCCCGAACTGGTACCCGACCAAGCACGAGACCGGCCGCGAAGTGCCGACCTGGGACTACGCGGTCGTGCACGTGCATGGGCACCTCAAGGTGATCGAGGACGCCGGCTGGCTGCGCACCTTGCTGGAACGGCTCACCGCGCGCCACGAGGCCGCCGAGCCGCAGCCCTGGCATGTCGGCGATGCGCCGGACGACCTCGTCGAGCAGTCGATGCGTGCCATCGCGGGCCTGGAAATCGCCATCGAGCGCATCGAAGGCAAGTTCAAGCTCAACCAGAACCATCCCGAACGCAACCGCCTGGGCGTGATCGACGGCCTGCGCCGCCGCGGCAACGACGGCGACGCGGCATTGGCCGATCTGATCACCACGCACGAGGAATCGAGGACATGAACCACAAGCACGCCTACCGCGTCGACCTGGCATGGACCGGCAACCGCGGCAGCGGCACGTCCGGCTATCGCGACTACGGCCGCGACCATGTCGTGCGCATCGACGGCAAGCCGGAACTGCCCGCATCGTCCGATCCGACTTTTCATGGCGATGCAGCCCGGCACAACCCGGAAGAGATGCTGGTGGCGGCGCTGGCGTCGTGCCACATGTTGTCCTACCTGCACATGGCCACCGTCGCCGGCGTGGTGGTGACGGCCTACGAAGACGCCGCCGAAGGCAGCATGGAAACCGCCGGCAACGGCGGGCGCTTCACCGAAGTGGTGCTGCATCCCGTGGTCACCATCACTGCCGGCAGCGATCCCGACAAGGCATTGGCCGCGCATGAAGACGCGCACCATGCCTGCTTCATCGCCAACTCCGTCAATTTTCCGGTGCGCGTCGAGCCGCGCATCGTCGTGGCGCCGGAAACGGCGGCGCGGAAATAGGGGGCAGGGCAAATTCCCTCGGCATCCACACCACATCACATTTATCAGGAAGTACCACATGCCACATTCCCTCACGGGTCCCGGGTCCCGGGTCCCGGGTCCCGAACCCAAAGACATCGTCCTCGCCTTTTCCGGCGGCCTCGACACCAGTTTCTGCGTGCCCTGGCTGAAGGAGCAGGGCTGGAACGTGCACACCGTGTTCGCCGACACCGGCGGCGTGGATGACGACGAGCGCGCCTTCATCGAAAACCGCGCGCACGAACTGGGCGTGGCCAGCCACGTCACCGTCGACGGCGGGCCGGCGTTGTGGCAGCACTTCGTCAAGCCGTTCGTGTGGGCGGGCGAGGGCTATCAGGGCCAGTATCCGTTGCTGGTATCCGACCGCTACCTGATCGTGGAAGCCGCGCTGGCGCGGGCCGCCGAGCTGGGCACCAGGGCCATCGCCCACGGCTGCACCGGCATGGGCAACGACCAGGTGCGTTTCGACCTGACCGTGAAGTCGCTGGGCGATTACGAGATCGTGGCGCCGATCCGCGAAATCCAGAAGGAGCACACCGAGACCCGCGCCTGGGAGCAGGCGTACCTGGAAGAACGTGGTTTCGGCGTGCGCGGCAAGCAGCAGAGCTACACCATCAACGAAAACCTGCTCGGCGTGACCCTGTCCGGCGGCGAGATCGACCAGTGGCAGGCCCCGGGCGAGGGTGCGCGCGGCTGGTGCAGGCCGCCGGCCGAATGGCCGTCCGAACCGCTGCGCGTGAAGATCGATTTCAAGCACGGCGAAGCGGTCTCGCTGGATGGCGAAAATCTGCCCGGCGACCAGTTGCTGGCGAAACTCAATGCCCTGTTCGCGCCGTACGGCGTCGGACGCGGCCTGTACACCGGTGACACCACCATCGGCCTCAAGGGACGCATCGTGTACGAGGCGCCGGGACTGGTATCCCTGCTCGCCGCGCATCGGGCGCTGGAAGAGGCCGTGCTCAGCAAGCTGCAGAACCGCTTCAAGCCGACCGTGGCGCGGCAGTGGGTGGAACTGGTCTACGAAGGCTTTTTCCATGATCCGCTGAAGGCCGACCTGGAAGCCTTCCTCGCCTCCAGCCAGGCCACCGTCGACGGCAGCGTGACCCTGGAGACCTTCGGTGGCAACGTGCAGGCAGTGGCCGTGGATTCCGATCGCATCCTGCGTTCGGAAGGCGCCACCTACGCGCAGTCGGCCGACTGGGGCGTGGCCGAGGCCGAGGGGTTCATCAAGCTGTTCGGCATGAGTTCGACGTTGTGGGCGAAGGTGAATCGGGGACCGGGGACCGGGGACCGGGGACCGGGTTGAGGTTTCGGGTTCTGGATGGTTTCTCCGGCATTTGTCTTGTCATTGGAATACGCATGAATTCGACATCTCCGAGTGTTGCCGGTCCCCGGTCTCCGGTTTCCGGTCCCGGCGACTTGCTCGCTGCCACGCTCACGCATCTCGAAGCCCTGGTCGGCTTCGACACGCGCAATCCGCCGCGCCTCATCGACACCGGCGGCATCTTCGATTATCTGCGCGCGCAGTTGCCGGACTTCGACGTCGAGGTGACCGACCACGGCGCCGGCGCGGTGTCGATGCTGGCCGTGCGTGGCAAACCGCGGCTGCTGTTCAACGTGCATCTGGACACGGTGCCGGCGGCCCCGGCGTGGAGCCGCGATCCGCACCAATTGCTGGTGACGGAAGACCGCGCCGTCGGCCTCGGCGCCTGCGACATCAAGGGTGCCGCGGCCGGCCTGCTCGCGGCAGCACAAGCCGCCAACGGCGACATGGCCCTGCTTTTTTCCACCGACGAAGAAGCCAACGACGCCCGCTGCATCAAGGCTTTTCTGGCTTCCCATCCTGCCGCGCCGGTCCCCGGTCCCCGGTCCCCGGTCCCGGCTTTCGAAGCCGTCATCGTGGCCGAGCCCACCCAGGCCAAAGCCGTGCTCGCCCATCGCGGCATCCAGTCCGCAAGCATGCGTTTCCACGGCAAGGCCGGCCATGCCTCGGCCGAGCAGAAGCCGGGCGACAGTGCCTTGCATCAGGCCGTGCAGTGGGGCCACGAGGCCCTGGAGTTCGTGGCCGCGCAGGCGGACAAGTCCTTCGGCGGACTGCATGGCCTGCGCTTCAACATCGGCCGCATCGAGGGCGGCATCAAGGCCAACGTGATCGCGCCCGAGGCCGAGCTGCGTTTCAACATGCGCCCGCTGCCCGACATGGACCCGGACGGCCTGCTGGAACAGTTCAAGGGCATGGCATTGGCGGGCACGCAACTGGAAGAAACCTTCCGCGGGCCGCCCCTGCCGGCCGGCGGCCCGGCGCAGGCCGAGGCGAGCTGGCGCGAGGCCGAGGCACTGGCCAACGAGCTGGATTTCGCCATTGGCGAGGCGGTGGATTTCTGGACCGAGGCGGCGAAGTTCTCGGCCGCCGGCTACACCACCTTCGTCTACGGCCCCGGCGACATCGCCCAGGCGCACAGTGCCGACGAATGGGTGGCGCTGGAGCAGTTGGCCGACTACGCCGCATCCATTCATCGCGTGGTCGAGGCGGGGCAGGCATGAACACGCATTCCGAACAACACACCCGCCAGGTCATCGTGCGCCTGCTGTCCGGCATGGGCGGCGCGCGCGAGATCCAGCAGTACCTCAAGCGCTTCTCGCAACTGGATGCGCGGCGCTTCGCCGTGGTCAAGGTCGGCGGGGCGGTGCTGCGCGACGACCTGGATGCGCTGACCTCGTCGCTGGCGTTCCTGCAGCAGGTCGGGCTGACCCCGGTGGTGGTGCACGGCGCCGGTCCGCAGCTGGACGACGCCCTGGCCGAGGCCGGCATCGAGAAGCGCTCGGTCAACGGTCTGCGCGTGACCACGCCCGAGACCCTGGGCGTGGCGCGGCGCGTGTTCCACCGCGAAAACCTGCGCCTGGTCGAGGCGCTGCACGCCATGGACACGCGCGCCACCTCGGTGGTGTCCGGCGTGTTCAACGCCAGCTACCTGGACCGCGACAACTGCGGCCTGGTCGGCAAGGTGGACAGCGTGGACCTGGCCCCGATCGACGCCAGCCTGCGCCTGTCCTCGATCCCGGTCATCGCCAGCCTCGGCGAAACCGCCGACGGGCAGATCCTCAACGTCAACGGGGACGTCGCCGCGCATGCCCTGGTGCGTGCGCTGGAGCCGTACAAGATCGTGTTCCTGACCGGCACCGGCGGCCTGCTCGACGGCGACGGCAAGGTCATCGACTCGATCAACCTTTCCAGCGAATACGAGCACCTGATAGCGCAGGAATGGCTGCACGGCGGCATGCGCCTGAAGCTGGAACAGGTGGCCGACCTGTTGTCGGGATTGCCACCATCCTCGTCGGTGTCGATCACGCGGCCGTCGGAGCTGGCCCGGGAGCTGTTCACGCACAAGGGATCCGGCACGCTGGTGCGACGTGGCGAGAAGGTGCTGCGCTTCGACACCTGGGAGGGCGTGGACCGCGAACGCCTGCGCACGCTGATCGAGTCGAGTTTCGGCCGCGCCATGGTGGCGGATTATTTCGAGCGCACCCGTCCGTACCGCATCTACGTCAGCGAGAACTACCGTGCCGCGATGATCCTCGTCATGGAGGGCGGCCTGCCGTACCTGGACAAGTTCGCCGTGTTCGAGGAGGCCCAGGGCGAGGGCCTCGGGCGCGCGGTGTGGCAGGTGATGCGCGAGGAGAACCCGCAGCTGTTCTGGCGTTCGCGCCACGACAACCCGGCCAACATCTTCTACCACGCCGAGTCCGAGGGTTGCCTGGCGAAACCGCCGTGGAAGGTGTTCTGGTACGGGCTGGACGGCGACTTCGACACCATTGCCCGTTGCGTCGAGCATGGTGCACGGCGCCGACCCACCATGACCGGATGACGACGATGAGTGATTTTCTCGCCCCCGTCACGCTGGAAGGCCGCCATGTGCGGCTGGAACCGCTGACGCACGCGCATGCCGACGGCCTGCGCGACGCCACGGCCGACGGCGAATTGTGGAAGCTGTGGTACACCTCCGTGCCGGCGCCCGACGACGTGCCGGCCTACGTCGATGCCGCGCTGGCCATGCAGGCCGCGGGCACGGCGCTGCCGTTCGCGGTGCGCGCGAAGGCGTCCGGCAGGGTCGTCGGCTGCACGCGCTTTTGCCATGCCGACGCGGCGAACCGCCATGTGGAGATCGGCTACACCTGGTACGCGGGCAGCGCGCAACGCTCGCCGGTGAACACCGGATGCAAGTGGCTGCTGTTGCGGCATGCTTTCGAAACCATGCACTGCATCCGCGTGCAATTCTGCACGCACCATCTGAACCAGCGCAGCCGCGCCGCCATCGAGCGTCTTGGCGCGAAACAGGAAGGCGTGCTGCGCAACCACCGCATCCTGCCCGACGGCAGTCGCCGCGACACGGTGGTGTTTTCCATCATCGCATCGGAATGGCCGGCCGTGAAACGACACCTGGCCTTCAAGCTGGAACGGAACGAAACGACATGAGCGACAAGAAATCCATCGGCATCGTGGGCGCGCGCGGGCATACCGGCGCCGAGCTGATCCGCATGATCGCGGAACACCCGGTGCTGGAGCTCGCCTTCGTGTCTTCGCGCGAACTGGATGGTCAGTGCGTGAGCGAACACAGCGACGCGTACACGGGCGAGCTGCGCTACGAGAAACTGGATCCGCAGGCGGTGGCCGCGCGCAAGGCCGACGTGGTGATCCTGGCGTTGCCGAACGACAAGTCGGCGCCTTTCGTCGAGGCCATCGATGACGTGCGCCCGGACACGCTGCTGCTGGACCTTTCCGCCGACCACCGTTTCGACGCGGACTGGTACTACGGCCTGCCGGAGCTGACGCGCGGACGCTGGCGCGGCGAAAAGCGCATCAGCAACCCGGGCTGCTACGCCACCGCCATGCAGTTGGCGATTGCGCCGCTGAAGGACCTGCTGGCCGCGCCGCCGGTGTGCTTCGGCGTGTCGGGCTATTCCGGCGCCGGCACCACGCCGTCGGACAAGAATGACCCCGAAAAGCTGCGCGACAACATCATGCCGTATGCACTCACCGGCCACGGTCACGAACGCGAGGCCGCGTTTCAGCTCGGCCTGCCGGTGGAATTCATGCCGCACGTGGCACCGCATTTTCGCGGGCTGAGCGTGACCTGCAACCTGTACCTGTCGCGCGCCATGCAACGCGACGCCGTGCTGCAGCGCTTCCACGCCGCCTACGACAACGAACCGCTGGTCAAGGTGCTCGACGACGGAGCCCCGTGGATCAGCCAGGTCGCCGACCGCCACCATGCCGAAATCGGCGGCTTCACCCTGTCCGCCGACGGCCGTCGCGTGGTCGTGGTCGCCACCCTGGACAACCTGTTGAAGGGAGCGGCGACGCAGGCGATGCAGAACATCAACCGGGCGATCGGCGTGGACGAGTTCACGGCGATTCCCGTCGGTGGCGAAGGAACCATGTAGGGCGGGCACTGCCCGCCGAATACGACCTGCGCGATTTCCATGGCGGGCAATGCCCGCCCTACGCGGCACATGTGAGGCAACCCATGACCCAACCCCTGTGGCAAAAAAGCGGCATCAGCATCGACCAGCGCATCATGCGCTTCATGGCCGGCAACGACGTCGTGCTCGATCGCGAGTTCTTTCTGCATGACATTACCGCCAGCAAGGCGCATGTCGAGGGCCTGGTCCGCATCGACGTGATCGGCGCCGACGAAGGCAAGGCCCTGCTGCACGAACTGGACGTGCTCGCCGAGGATTTCCGCAACGGCGATTTCATCCTCGACGAACGTTTCGAGGACATGCATTCGGCCATCGAGGCGCGCCTGACCGAGCGTCTCGGCGATGCCGGCCGGCGCGTGCACACCGGGCGCAGCCGCAACGACCAGGTGCTGGTGGCGATGCGTCTGTGGCTGAAGGAAAAGCTGGCCGTGCTGACCGACACCTGCGTCGAGATCTCCGGGGCCTGTCTCGATCGCGCGCAAGCCGAGTCGTTGCCGCTGCCCGGCTACACGCACCTGCAGCGCGCCGTGGTGTCGTCCACGACGATGTGGTTTGCCGGCTTCGCCGAAGGCTTCATCGACAACGCGCAGCGTGCGCGCGATGCGCTGGCCCTGATCGACGCCAACCCGCTCGGCACCGCCGCCGGCTACGGCGTCAACCTGCCGCTGGACCGCGACTACACCACGCGGGCGCTGGGCTTTGCGCGCATGCAGGTCAGCCCGGTCTACGCGCAACTGTCGCGCGGCAAGTTCGAACTGGCGGCGCTGGATGCGCTGGCCTCGGCCCTGCTGGATTTGCGCCGCCTGGCCTGGGACCTGTCGTTGTTCACCACCAGCGAATTCGACTTCGTGCGGCTGCCCGACGAATACACCACCGGCAG
>CAZBZD010000061.1:0-10267 GCA_964496295.1 uncultured Rhodanobacteraceae bacterium
CGCCGATCCGCCGCTATCCCGACCTGCTGGTGCATCGCGCCATCCGCCATGCGCTGGATGGCGGCAAGCGTTCGAACTACCTGTATCCGCCGGCACGCATGGCGGCCATGGCCACGCACTGTTCGCAGCGCGAGCGTCGCTCCGAGGAGGCCGAGCGCGACGTCGACGAGCGTTACAAGTGCGCGTGGATGGAAAAGCACGTGGGCGAGGAATTCGACGGCGTGGTGACCGGCGTGACGTCCTTCGGCCTGTTCGTGGAAGTGGAGCCGTCGAAGGTTTCCGGGCTGGTGCATGTCAGCCAGCTTGCCAACGACTATTACCATTTCGATCCGGTGCGCCACGAGCTCAAGGGCGAGCGCACGCATCGCGTGTTCCGCCTGGGCGACGCGGTCACGGTGCAGGTGCTGCGCGCCAGCATGGAGGACCGCAAGATCGACTTCCGCCTGGTCGACGCGCCGTCCGGGCCGGCGAAGAAGCCGCGCAAGCCGAAGGCGGGCAAGGGCAGGCGCGCGGGCGGCCGCAGGAAAACCGCGACAGGCAAGGGCAGGGCATGAGCGAAAGCTGGATCGTCGGCATCAACCCGGTCGAGGGCGCGCTGGACAACGATGCCGAGCGCGTGCGCGAACTGCGCGTGGAGCAGGGCAGCCGCAACCCGCGCGTGGCCGGGCTGGTCGAGCGTGCCAAAAAGCGGCGCATCCCCGTGCAAGCGGTCAAGCGTGCCGAACTGGAGCGCCTGGCCGGCAAGCATGCCCGCCACCAGGGCGTGGCCGCGCGCTACGAGGCGCCGGCGACGCTGGGCGAAGCCGACCTGCCGGCGCTGGCCGAAAAGGCCGGTTCGTCGGCCCTGTTCCTGGTCCTGGACGGCGTGACTGACCCGCACAACCTGGGCGCCTGCCTGCGCAGCGCGGCGGCCGCCGGCGCCACCGCGGTCATCGTGCCCAAAGATCGCGCCGTCGGCATCACTCCCACCGTGCGCCGCGCTTCCGCCGGCGGCGCCGATCGCGTGCCGCTGGTCGAAGCCGTCAACCTGGCGCGTGCCCTGCGCAGCCTGCAGGAAGCCGGTGTGTGGCTGACCGGACTGGACGGCGAGGCCGACCGCGACATCCATGCCTGCGATTTCAGGGGCGCGGTGGCGCTGGTGATGGGCAGCGAAGGCGAAGGCATGCGCCGCCTGACCCGCGAAACCTGCGACTTCCTGGCGCGCATTCCCATGCCGGGCCGGATGGAAAGCCTCAACGTGTCGGTGGCCACCGGCATCGTCCTGTTCGAGGCCGTGCGTCAGCGCGCGGGTTGAGCGGGTCCCCCGGCAGGCTTGCCCGTCCGGTCGTGCGGGAAACCGGCAAGCGCGTTTCCGGCGCTTGACCTGAATCGATCCAAATGTGATAAACGAAGCCCGAAACGATGCAGCGCCACGTCACGTCCGAGGAGGGGATCCGCGCCATGCACCAGCGATCGACCGTCTTCGCGCGCCGCAAGACCGCGCGCACGCTCGCCCTGGCCGGGCTGGGATGCCTCCTGGCGGTGGCTTCCGTTCCGCTGAAGGCGGCCGCTCCGGCGACCGCGGCCGCCCGCACGAACGCGGTGGACCTGGACAAGGTGGTCGACACCTTCATCGGCACCCGGAACGAGGGCAACACCTTTCCCGGCGCCTCGGCCCCGTTCGGCCAGATCCAGATCAGCCCCATCGGCAGCCACTACAGCGGCTGGCAATACGATGACAAGGCCATTCGCGGCTTCGGCCACTCGTTTGTCTCCGGCGCCGGCTGCTGGGCGCAGGGCGGCCTGGTGTCGATGCTGCCGGTGACCGGCGGGATCGGGCCCGGCGCTGACTTCGACACCACCGATGCCGGCAGCTTCGACCAGGAGAAATACGCTGCCGCCTACACCCACGACGGCGAAGTCGGCGACGCGGGCTACTACAGGGTGCGCCTGACCGATTACGGCGGCATCACGGTGGAAGCGACCGCCCGCACCCATGCCGCCGCCGTGCGCTACACCTTCGCCGACGACACCGATACCGGCCACGTGCTGGTCAACGTCGCCCAGGCCAATCCCAGGCACGGCGTCAAGGGCAGCGTCATCCACGTGGTCGGCAACGACACCATCAAGGGCCGGCTGGTGACCCGCAGCTTCTGCGGAGGGCACGAATACACCACCTGGTTCCGCATCAAGTTCAGCCGCCCGTTCAAGTCGTTCGGCATCTGGGACCACGAGGGCGGCGTGCCGGGCGCGCGCGACAGCATGGAGGGCGTGTCCAGGCCCAACGGCGCCTGGGTGACGTTCGACGTGTCCGGCGACCACGGCGTCACTGCCACCAGTGCCATTTCCCATGTCGGCCCCGAAGGGGCGCGCATCAACCTCGAGGCCGACGGCATGCGCGACGGCCGGCTGCTCGATTTCGGGCAGATGCGCAGCCTGGCCCGGAAGGCCTGGAACAGGAAGCTTTCGGGTGTGAAGATCGACGGCGCCGGCGCCGATGACCGCGCGGTGTTCTACACCGCGCTGTACCACGCCTACCTGCAGCCGATGACCGGCAACGATGCCGACGGCCGCTACCGTGGCTACGACGACAGGATCCACGTGGCCGAGGGCTGGACCTACTACGAATATTTTTCGCTGTGGGACACCTACCGCACGCAGAACCAGTGGCTGGCCATGACCCAGCCGGAGGTGGCCGCGGACATCGCCCGCTCGATTCTGGCCATCAACGAGCAGAGCGGCTGGTTGCCGCGCTGGGGCTATGCCAGCTTCGACACCAACGTGATGACCGGCGACCCGGTGACGCCGTTCCTGGTCGACCTGTGGCGTTTCGGCGCGCTGGACGGACGCGAGGACGAGGCCTGGAAAGCCCTGCGCAGGAACGCCTTCGGAATGCCGCCGCAGGCATCGCGTCACGACGGCCGCTCCGGCAATGCCGGTTACCAGGCCCACGGCTACGTGGTCTACGACCTGGCGTTCCCGTCCAAGGGCATGGACGTGGACCCGCGCCACGGCGGCTCGGCCACGCTGGAATACGCCCTGGCCGATTGTTCGCTGTCGTACATGGCCGCGGCCCTGGGGCATGCGAAAGATGCCGCGACCCTGCGCGCCGACGGCCGCAACTGGCATCACGTGTGGGATCCGGACGTGGTCGACGAAAAAACCGGCTTCAAGGGCTTTCCGCGCCCGCGCGTGGTCGGCGGCGCCTTCTACAAGCCGCCACGCGGCGATTACAGCCCGCGTTCGCAGCGCGGTTTCCACGAAGGCACGGCCTGGCAGTACCAGTGGCTGGTCCCGCAGGACATCCCGGGCCTGGTCCGGGCCATGCACGGGCGCGACCGCCTGCACCGCCGCCTGGACGCCTTCTTCGCCATGGACGCGTTGCGCGAGGACCCGCTGCACGCCGCGCGCGAGCAGTGGGTGGTCGGCCCGTACAGCTACTACAACCAGTACCGCTACAACCCCAACAACGAGCCCGACCTGCATGCGGCGTGGATCTACACGCTGACCGGGCAGCCGTGGAAGACGGCCATCGTGGTGCGCGCGGCCCAGCAGCTTTTCACCAACGCGCCCGACGGCGTGACCGGCAACGACGACCTGGGCACCATGTCGGCCTGGTACCTGTTCAGCGCCGTGGGCCTGTATCCGGTGATGCCGGGCAGCGGCCGCCTGCTGCTGCACACCCCGCGCTACCCGCACGTCAGCCTGTCGCTGGGGCACGGCCGCACGCTGGAAATCGACGCTCCCGGCGCCGACGGCCACGGCGTGCAGTTCATCCGCGACGTGGCGTTCAACGGCGACGAGCATGCCAGGGTCTGGCTCGACTGGGACAAGCTGCGCCATGGCGGAACGCTGCGTTACCGGCTGGGCAGCGACGCGCCCGAGCACGGCTGGGGCAGCGAACCCGCCGACTGGCCCGTTTCGCAGTGCGCGGCCCCTGCGGCGCGTCGACGGGAACCGGCGGCATGACGGGCATCCCCTGCAGCAGGCGGCGCATCCGGGCCCGGCGCCGGGTTGTCGCCCGGAAAGGGATGGTGCATGCGGACGCACCGGGAACGATGCCGACATGACGGACAAGGCGACGAACGGCCGCGAGCGGGGAACCGCGTCCGGCAGGCGCGCGGTCACGGTGACCGACATCGCCCGCGCGGCCGGCGTGTCGCGGGCGACGGTGTCGCTGGTGTTGCGCCAGAGCCCGCTGGTCAACGTCAAGACCCGGCAGAAGGTCGAGGCCGAGCTGAAGCGGCAGAACTATGTCTACAACCGTTCGGCGGCCAACCTGCGCCGGCGCACCTCCAGCACCGTGGCGCTGGTCATCAACGACCTGTCCAACCCGTTCTTTGCCGAATTCGCCTCCGGCGTGGACGCGGCCCTGGCCGAAAAGGGCTACGTGACCTTCCTGGGCAGCACCGGCGAGTCGACCACGCGCCAGCAGGCGGTGCTGGGCTCGCTGATGGAGCACACGCCGGCCGGTTTCATCCTGTCGCCCGCCGAGGGCAGCGATGCCGGACAGTTGCGCCAGGTCCTGGGCGACCGGGTCAACGTGCTGGTGTTCAACCGCGAGCTGGACGGCGCCGACGACTGGGATTTCCTGGGCATGGACAACCACCGTGGCGCCTGCCTGGCCACCCGGCACCTGATCGAGCGAGGGCATCGGCGCATCGCCTTCTTCGGCGGCCACGCGTCTTCCAGTTCCTGCCGCCAGCGGCGTGCCGGCTACCGCCAGGCCCTGGCCGAAGCCGGGTTGGAAACCCGGCCGGCCTGGATGATCGAGACGGCGCCGGACCGCATGGCGGCCGCGGCCCGTGCCGGCGAGCTGCTGGCGGGGAAGGTCCGTCCCGATGCGGCGGTCTGCTACAACGACAACGTGGCCCTGGGACTGATGCTGGGCCTGTCCTCGCGCGGCATGCGCCCCGGCGGGGATTTTGCCGTCACCGGCTTCGACGACATTGCCGAGGCGGCCATGGCGGTGCCGCCGCTGACCACGCTGGCCGCCGACCCGCATGCACGCGGGCGCCAGGCGGCCTCGTTGCTGCTGGCCCGGATGCAGCACCCCGACGCCGGGCCGACCAGGACGGTCGTGCCGGTGGACCTGCGCGTCCGCGAAAGCAGCGCCGCCTGTCCGGACCGTACCTGACGCCGGCCCCGCCGGTTCCGCCAACGACGAGCACGAGCCCATGTCGAGCCATGCCACAACCCGGATCCCGGCGGCATCGCCCGCCCCCGCGACCCCGCTTCGACCGGTCCCGGCGGTGGCGACGATCGTGTGCTTCCTGCGGGGCTTGCCGGCCGCCGTGAAGCCGACAACCGCAAGCACGACGATGAAGAGTCCGGGGAAAATCGCCATGAAGCCGAATGCGGGCCATGGCCCGCGCGCGTCCCGCGCCGCCGCCTTCGGGCTGCTCGCCTGCCTGTTCGGGTTGCCGGCAATGCCGGTGCAGGCCGTTTCCACGACGCTGGACGCCGGCTGGCAATTCCGGCTTCCGCCGGGCGATTCCATGGCCGGGAAACATCCCGCCGCCACCGCCTGGCACCCGGCCACGGTACCCGGCAGCGTGCATACCGACCTCCTGGCCAGCGGCCTGATCGCGGCGCCGTACCGGGGCGCCCACGAGGCGCAGCTGCAATGGATCGGTCGCGCCGACTGGGAGTACCGGACACGCTTCGACGTCGACGCCGCGACCCTGGCGCAGCCGCACAGCGAACTGGTGTTCGAGGGGCTGGACACCTTTGCCGACGTCAGCCTGAACGGCCATCCGATCCTCGCCGCCGACAACGCCCACCGCACCTGGCGCGTGGACGTGGAAGGCCTGCTCAAGGCGCGGGGCAACGTGCTGCGCGTGGTTTTCCACTCGCCCATCGACAAGCTGCTGCCACGCGTGAGGGCGATGAAACACCCCATTGCCGGCAACTATCCGTCGCCGTTCGACGACATTCCCGACGGCGTGATGATCGGCAACTTCACGCGCAAGCCGGCCTACCACTACGGCTGGGACTGGGGACCGCGTTACGTCACCGCCGGCATCTGGCGCGACGTCAGGCTGGAGACCTGGAACGCCCGCCGCATCACCGACCTGGCCGTGCGCACCGACCGGCTCGATGCCGGGCACGCCGACCTGACCGTGCTGGTGACCGTCGAGCAGGCCGGCAAGCCCGCGCCGGTGCAGGTGCAGGTGGACATGCGCAGCCCGGAGGACCGGCGCGTGGTGCACCTGCGCCGCGAGGTGACGCTCGAGCGGGGAATCAACCATGTCCGGCTGCCGGTGTCGCTGGACGCTCCCGAGCGCTGGTGGCCCAATGGCTACGGAAAACAGAACCTGTATGCGGTGGATGTCGCGCTCGAGGGCGCCGACGGCCACGTCGTCGGGAGCAGCGAAACGGTCGGCCTGCGCACGGTCGAGCTGCGCCGGCGCAGGAGCGGCAAGGGCGGCCCGGGCATGGCTTTCGTCATCAACGGCGTGCCCGTCTTCGCCAAGGGCGCCAACGTCATTCCGTTCGACATGTTTCCGGCGCGCGTCACCCGCGCGCGGCTCGAGCATGCGTTGACCTCGGCGGCCAGGTCCCACATGAACATGCTGCGCGTCTGGGGCGGCGGCTACTACCCGGACGATGCCTTCTACGCGCTGGCCGACAAGCTGGGCCTGATGATCTGGCAGGATTTCATGTTCGGCGGCGGCATGCAGCCGGCCTACGACCCGGAATTCCGCGCCAACGTGGCGGCCGAGGCGCGCGACAACATCCTGCGCCTGCGCGACCACCCGTCGCTGGTGATGTGGTGCGGCAACAACGAGGAAGAGTCGGCCTGGAAAAACTGGGGGCAGGGCGCGAAGCTGAAGAACGCCGCGCCGGCGTTTGCCGCCAGGGTATGGGACGGTTACGTGCGGCTTTTCGGCCACGATTTGCGCCGCCTCGTGGGGCGGCTGGGGCTGGGCGTGCCGTACTGGCCGGGCTCGCCCGGCAACGGCAACCTCCGGGGCAACCCCGATGCGCTCGACAGCGGCGACGTCCATTACTGGGGGGTATGGGCGCAAGGCAAGCCGGTCCAGGCCTACCTGGACGTCACTCCGCGCTTCATGTCCGAATTCGGCCTGCAGTCGTGGCCGTCGCTGCAAACCGTCGCGGACTTCGCCGACCGCTCGCAGTGGGACATCGACGGCAAGGTCATCCGCGCCCACCAGAAGTACCTGGCCGGCGACGGCAACAAGCGCCTGCTGCACTACATCGAGGCCGAATACGGCACGCCCGCCTCGTTTGCCGACTTCGTCTACCTGAGCCAGGTGATGCAGGCCGAGGGCGTGGCGCTGGCGGCACTGCATCACCGCGCATCGCGGCCCTACACCATGGGCACGCTGTACTGGCAGTTGAACGATGTGTGGCCGGGCGCGTCGTGGTCCGGCATCGACTACGACGGCCGCTGGAAGGCGTTGCAGTTCCATGCCCGGCGCTTCTTCGCCCCGGTGGCGATCGCCGCGCTGCGCGACCGCTCCGAGCACACCACCCGGGTGACGTTGCTGAACGACCGCACCCGCCCGGTCCCGGCGCGCTGGCGGCTGCGGGTCATGGACCTGGACGGCAGGCTGCTGGCCGAGCGCACGCACGAGGTCATCCTGGCGCCGCTGTCGGCCACGCGGGTGGCCAGCCTCGGCGATGCCCGGTTGCTGGACGGCGCCGATCCGCGCCGTACCGTTGCCGTGTTCGACCTGACGGTCGACGGCAAGCGCGTGTCGCGGCGGCTGGTCGACTTCGTGCCGGCCAGGGACCAGGCGCTGAAGGCCGGGCAGATCCATGCCGAACTGGCCGCCGAAGGCGACCACTACGTGCTCGCGTTGAGCGCCGACAGCCTGGTGCGCGAAGTGTGGATCGATTTCGGCCGCGTGCCGGCCCGCGTGGAAGACAACGCCATCGACATGCTGCCCGGCGAGCGCCGGCGTTTGCGCGTGGACAGCCGGGCCGGCCTGGCCACGTTGCGCCGGTCGCTTCAACTGCAGTCGCTGGGTGACGTCCTGCACCCGGCGACCGAGCCGCCACCCCCTCCCCGAACGAGGAATCGATGATGAAACGCCTGTCGCGTATCGCCCCCGTGGTCATTGCGCTGTTGTCCGCCCTGTGCGGATGCGACAGCGCCGCCGTCACGGCCGCCCCGTCCGCGCCGGCGCCGGCCGCCAGCACGCTGGCCCCGGTACCGGAAGTCACCGATGCCGAAGCGGCCAGACTGGCCGAACGGGTGCGCGCGGCCGTCGACCATGCCTGGCAGGGCTACATGGCCCGCGCCAGGGGCCACGACGAACTGAAACCCGTCAGCGGCGGTGCGCGGGACTGGTACGGGCAGTCGCTGCTGATGACGCCGGTCGACTCGCTGGACACCCTGCTGATGCTGGGCCTGGACAAGGACGCCGAACAGGCGCACCGGCTCGTTGTCGAGCGGCTTTCCTTCGACAAGGACATCTGGGTCAAGAACTTCGAGATCACCATCCGCGAGCTGGGCGGACTGCTGTCGGCCTACCAGATGACCGGCGACGAACGCCTGCTCGAGCTGGCCGAAGACCTGGGCCGGCGCCTGCTCCCGGCCTTCGACAGCCCTACCGGCATGCCCTACGTCATGGTCAACCTCAAGACCGGCGAAACCCGCGGCAAGGTGTCCAACCCGGCCGAAACCGGCACCCTGCTGCTCGAATTCGGCACCTTGTCCAGGCTGACCGGCAACCCGGTCTACTACGACAAGGCCAAGAAGGCCCTGGTCGCCACCTGGGAACGGCGCTCGGACCTCGGCCTGGTGGGCCGGGCCATCGACGTCGAAACCGGCGCGTGGACCGACACCGACAGCTCCGTGGCCGGCGGCATCGATTCGTACTACGAGTACCTGTACAAGTGCTGGCGCCTGTTCGGCGACGAGGACTGCAGGCGGATGTGGAAAACCTCCATCGCCGGGGTCAACAAGTACGTGGCCGACGAGGTCCGCGAAGGGGAACTCTGGTACGGGCACGTCGACATGAACACCGGCAAGCGCACCGCGACCGCCTACGGCGCGCTGGATGCATTCATGCCCGGCCTGCTGGCCTACAGCGGCTTCATGGACCGGGCCCGGCGGCTGCAGGAGTCCGGCTTCCGGATGTGGCAGTTGCACGGCATCGAGCCCGAGGGCATCGACTATGCCAGCATGAAGGTCACCGCCCCGGGCTACCCGCTGCGCCCGGAAATCATCGAGTCGGCCTGGTACCTGTACCACCTGACCGGCGACGACCGCTACCGCGGCATGGGCAAGGTGATGTTCGACGACTTCGTCAGGTATACCCGCACCCGCTACGGCTTTGCCGCCCTGGAGGACGTGCGCACCAAGCAGAAAACCGACGCCATGGAAAGCTTCGTCATGGCCGAGACCTTCAAGTACTTCTACCTGCTGTTCGCGCCGCGGGACAAGGTGGACCTGGACAAGGTGGTGTTCAACACCGAGGCGCACCCGCTGCGCAGGACCTGGTGATCCGCTGAACGGCCGTGCGCGGGATGCAGGCGCTACGGCGCCTTCAGGTTTTCGCCCTTGACGGCGAACCACACGTTTTCGGCGATGTTGGTGGCGTGGTCGCCGATGCGCTCGACGTGCTTGGCCATGAACAGCAGGTGCGTGCAGGCGGTGATGCTGTGCGGGTCTTCCATCATGTAGGTCAGCAGCTCGCGGAACAGGCGCACGTAGGCCTCGTCCAGCTTGTCGTCTTCCCGCCAGGCCTGGCGCGCGAGTCCGGGGTCGCGGTCGCGGCAGGCATCGAGCACCTTGCGCACCGCGATGGCGGCCAGTTCGGCGAGCGGCCGCAGGCCCCGCACGAGTGCTCCGGGCGTGGCCTGCGGCAGCACGAGGCCACGTTTGGCGATGTCGACGGCGTAGTCGCCGATGCGCTCGATGTCGCCGGCGATGCGCAGGGCCGCGAAAACCTCGCGCAGGTCGCGGGCCATCGGCGAGCGCAATGCCAGCAGGCGCACCACGTCGTGGCTGATGTCGTGTTCCATGGCGTCGAGCGCGTCGTCGTTGTCGATGATCCTCCTTGCCGCCTGTTCGTCGTGTTGTTCGACCGCGTCGACGGCGGCCGCCAGTTGCGCCAGGGCCAGTTCGCCCATGCGCGTGATCTCGCCGGTCAGGCGCGCCAGTTCGTCGTCGTAGCTCTTGATGAGGTGGTCGGTGGTGTTCATGACGTGTCCCGAAGCGGTGAACCGGTGTCCACCTGGTTGGTTGCCGTCACGCCTGCCGCGCCGGAATGACGGAATGCGTGTTCATGCTTCCCCGGTCCCCGGTCCCGAG
>CAZBZD010000062.1:0-10169 GCA_964496295.1 uncultured Rhodanobacteraceae bacterium
AACCTACGGTGCCGCCCGCTTTCTCTACACGGAAGCGCCGAAAGACGGCCGCGTGCTGCTCGACTTCAACAAGGCCTGCAACCCGCCCTGCGCGTTCACGGCCTTCGCCACCTGTCCCATGGCGCCGCCGGAAAACCGCCTGCCGTTGCGCGTGACGGCAGGCGAAAAGAAATACCGTGGCGCATCGCATGATTGACAGCCATCGGCGGGCCATGTCGGGTTGATGAAGCCAACCCGGCCTGCGTACTCGTCCCTCGCCCCTGTTTTACTTCCCCTTGAACTCGGGTTTGCGCTTCTCCAGAAACGCGCTGGTGCCTTCGTGCATGTCTTCGGTGGAGAAGGCGAGGGCGAAGTTGCGGGTTTCGTAGGCCAGGCCCTGGTCGATGGAGCATTCGCTGCCGTTCAGGACGGCGTCGAGGATGCCGGCGGCGGCCAGTGGCGCGGCGGCGGCGAGCTGGTCGGCCAGGGTATCGACGGTTTCGTCGAGTTGTTCGTGTTCGACCACGCGGTTGACGATGCCCAGTTCGGCGGCGCGCGGAGCCTTGATCGGGGCGCCGGTCAGGCACAGTTCCAGCGCGGCGGCGCGACCGGCGAGGCGGACCAGGCGCTGGGTGCCGCCGAAGCCGGGAATCAGGCCGAGGTTGATTTCCGGCTGGCCGAATTTGGCCTTGTCGCTGGCGATGCGCAGGTGGCAGGCCATCGCCAGTTCCATGCCGCCGCCCAACGCGAAGCCCTGGATGCGCGCGATGACGGGCTTGCCGAGGCGCTCGATGGCCAGCATCAGGCGCTGCCCGGTTTCCGAGAAAGCCTGGGCCTGGACCGGCGTGTAGCCGTTCATTTCGGCGATGTCGGCGCCGGCCACGAAGGCCTTGTCGCCGGCGCCGGTCAATACCACCACGCGCACGGCGTCGTCCTGGGCGGCCTGTCCGAAGGCGATGGCCAGCTCGTTCAAGGTGGCGCGATCGAGCGCGTTGAGCTTGTCCGGACGGTTGACGACGAGGGTGCGGACGGCGCCGCGGTTGGCGACTTCGACGTTGCGGTAGGCCATGGATCGGGACTCCTGGAAGCAGGTCGCCATGGTAGCAGCCGGGAACCTTTTGCCGGCGGGCGTTTTCTCAGTTGGCGGACGTTGCAAACCCGTTCCCGCCATGAAATCGTGCCTGCCATGAAAGCCGTCTTCGTCCTGTTGCTGTGTGTCGCCTGTCCGGTGATTCCCGCGTCGGCTTCCGGCGTCGGGCCGGCGCCGGCCGGCAGCACGGCGGGCGCCACGCCGAAGCCGGCGGCGCTGGACCGGCACGCGGTTTCCTATGCCATCGGCTACCACTTCGGCAGCGAGTTTGCCGATGGCCGCCCGGACGTGGACATGGCCACGCTGGTCAAGGCGATCGAGGATGCCTACGCGCACCGCTCGCCGGCGGTGCCGGCAAGCGTCATGCGCGGGCAACTGGACACGCTGTCGCGCCGGATGCATCACGCGGCGCTGGTCGAGTTCCGCAAGCTGGCGGCGGCGAACGCGCGCAAGAGCGCCGACTTCATGCGCAGCAACGGGCAACGGACGGGCGTGGTGACGCTGCCGTCGGGCGTGCAGTACGAGGTGCTGCGCAAGGGGCAGGGCGTTTCACCCTCGCAGGACAGCGTCGTGGTCATCAACTATCGCGGCTCGCTCATCAACGGCATGGAGTTCGACAGTTCCTGGGCCCACGGCAAGCCGGTCACCTTTGCCGTCGACAAGATGCTGCCGGGTTGGCGCGACGTGCTGCCGCGCATGCACGTGGGCGCGCGCTGGAAGGTGTTCATCCCGCCGGAGCAGGCGTACGGCAGGCGCGGCCAGTTGCCGCGCATCGGGCCGAACGAGGCGCTGGTGTTCGACATCCAGTTGCTGGGGGTGAAAAAACCGGATTAGGCTTTCGCGGCCCCTCGCGACGGGCAGGGGCCGGATCGTGCCGCAGGTTCAGCTTGGCGGCGCTACTTTTCGACTTTGCTTTTACGGGAGACGACAGATGGAAAAACGAGCCAGGATCTTGTCCACGTTTGTTGCCGCCGCGCTGGCGACGACCGCATTGACGGCCTGCTCCGGCGCACCGGGCGACCACGGCGCGTCGACGGATCCCGCGGTGGCGGCCTCGGCCATGACGCACGGGCCGCGCGACGCGTCGCAGAAGGCCGCGGTATCCACGCCGGCGGCGAAGGCGCCGCAGCACGACCAGGGCGGCATGAAGGTGGTCGACAGCCATCCGGACTGGGAATACCTGTCCGACCTGATGCAGAACCCGGGCTTCGCCGGTGCCTTCGACGACATGGACGGCGTCGAGGGTCTGCCGGACTGGGTCAGGCAGGGCGGCACGGCCACGCCGGCGCATACGGTGACCGTTGCCGGCCATGCATACCTGATGGCGCAGGCCTGCAAGCCGCATGACTGCCCCGGCGAGCAGATCGTGCTGCTGTACGACAAGGCCGACACCGGCATGCAGGGCGTGTTCGTGCGCGACCCGGCGCCCGGCGTCGATGCCGGCGTCAGCGACCAGGCGCAATTCACCTGGCTGGGCAAGCCGGACGACGCGACCAGGGCGTGGCTGAAAAAGGCCCTGACGTCTCGCTGAGGCGCGGCGGCTGCTACCATTCGGCCAGTTGCCGCATCGCCGTTTGCCCCGGCAAGCACCCGGGGTGAACGGCGAGGGCCGGGCTGCACGTCCGGCCGGCCGTTTTTTCCCCATCGAGCAGGAACACGACGTGCAATCGAACAACCCCGTACTCAAGCCAGAAACCTTCGAGGGCGCGCACGCCGGCGGCGAGCGCATGACCATCAACGGCACCGTCGGCAAGACGGCGTTGCTGCTGGTGCTGGCCGTCATCACCGGCGGCTGGACCTGGCACCGTTTCGCCACGGCCTTCGCCGAGGCCATGCAGCGGGTCGACCTCGGCGTCGGCGCCGGCCCGGCCGTGATCCAGGCGCAAGCGGCGTCCATGGCCATGGGCTCGATTTCGATGTTCCTGTGGGGCGGCCTGATCGCGGGTTTCATCCTGGCCATGGTGTCGGTGTTCAAGCCGCGCTGGAGCGGCATCACCGCGCCGCTGTACGCGCTGGCCGAAGGCTTCGTGCTGGGCGGCCTGTCCGCGTTCATGGAGATGCGCTTCCACGGCATCGTGCTGCAGGCGGTGATGCTGACCGCGGGCGTGATGGCGGTGATGCTGGTGGCCTACCGCGCCGGCTGGATCCGCGTGACCGACCGCTTCCGCACTTGCGTGGTGGCGGGCACGTGCGCCATCGCGTTGCTGTACCTGGTGGACATCGGCCTGCGCGCCTTCACCAGCGTGGACATCCCGTTCATCCACGAATCGGGCGCGCTGGGCATCGGTTTCAGCCTGCTGGTGGTGGGCCTGGCCACGCTCAACCTGGCGCTCGACTTCGACATGATCGACCAGGGCGTGGCGCACGGCGCGCCCAAGTACATGGAGTGGTACGGCGCGTTCGCGCTGATGGTCACGCTGGTGTGGCTGTACCTGGAAATCCTGCGCCTGCTGTCCAAGCTGCGTCGCTGACGGGCACGCGCCGGGAGGCGTATACTCGGTTTTCTAGGGGGAGGGCCGGCATGCAGGACATGCCGGCCCTTTGTCGTTTGTGCCGCAAGCGGATGACGGATGGACACGAGCGTTGAAAAGACGGCGACGCCGCCGGTGACCGCGGAGCGGCCGCGGGGCACGGCGTACGGGGTGCTGGGCGCGATCAGTTTTTCGCACGTGCTCAACGACATGATGCAGTCGTTGATCCTGGCCATCTACCCGCTGCTCAAGAGCGGCTTCGACCTGAGTTTCATGCAGGTCGGCCTGATCACCCTGACTTTCCAGTGCACGGCATCGCTGCTGCAGCCGCTGGTCGGGCACATCGCCGATCGCCGGCCGTTGCCGTATTCGCTGCCGGTCGGCATGTGCTCGACGTTCTGCGGATTGCTGCTGCTGGCCTGGGCGCCTTCGTATCCGTTCCTGCTGCTGGCCGCGGCGCTGGTCGGCGCGGGTTCGTCGGTGTTCCACCCCGAGTCGGCGCGGGTGGCGCGCATGGCCTCGGGCGGGCGTTTCGGCCTGGCACAATCGGTGTTCCAGATCGGCGGCAACCTGGGTTCGGCGCTGGGACCGTTGCTGGCGGCGTGGGTCGTGTTGCGCCACGGCCGCGGCAGCGTGGCCTGGTTCGGCCTGGCCGCGCTGCTGGCGATCGTGGTGCTGCTGCAGGTGGGGCGCTGGTACGGCCGCCACGTGGCCGAGCGGCGCAGGCGCAAGGTGGCCGATGCCGTGCCGCCGATCGCCTCGCGCGCCGTGGTCCGGCGCACCATCGGCGTGCTGATGGTGCTGATCTTTTCCAAGTATTTCTATCTTGCCAGCATCAGCACCTATTTCGAGTTCTACCTGATCCACCACTTCGGCGTGTCGGTGCACGGCGCGCAGTTGCACCTGTTCCTGTTCCTGGCCTCGGTCGCGGCCGGCACGCTGATCGGCGGGCCCATCGGCGACCGCATCGGGCGCAAGACCGTGATCTGGATCTCGATCCTCGGCGTGGCGCCGTTCACGCTGCTGCTGCCGCACGTGGGGCTGGCGGCCACCACCGTGCTCAGCGTCGTCATCGGCGTGGTGCTGGCGTCGGCGTTCCCGGCCATCATCGTGTATGCGCAGGACCTGATGCCGCACCGGATCGGCGCCGTTTCGGGCATGTTCTACGGCCTGGCCTTCGGCCTGGGCGGCATCGGCGCCGCCGTGCTCGGCGTGATCGCCGACCACTTCGGCATCGTGTTCGTCTACCAGGTCTGCGCCTTCCTGCCGCTGCTGGGCGTGCTGGCGGTGTTTTTGCCCAACCTGCGACCGGCCGGGTAGGGCGGGCACTGCCCGCCATGGAAGCTTCATGCAAACACAAACCTTGTTTGGCGGGCAGTGCCCGCCCTACGGGGTTCGATTGGGGATTTGCCGAAGTACGGCCGCCAGGTCCTTTTCGATTTTCGCGGGAGCATCCGCCGAAGCGTAGCGGCGCACCACGCTGCCGGCGCGATCAACCAGGAACTTGGTGAAGTTCCACTTGATCGCCTTCGAGCCCAGCACGCCGGGTGCGGCCTCCTTGAGGAACCGGTACAGCGGGTGCGCATCGGCACCGTTGACGTCGATTCTGGCGAACAACGGAAAGCTCACGTCATAGGTCGTCGAGCAGAAGGTGCGGATGGCTTCGGCATCGCCGGGTTCCTGGTGTCCGAACTGGTTGCACGGGAATCCCAGTACCGCGAAACCCTCGTCCCTGTGCGCACGGTACAGTGCTTCCAGGCCCTCGTACTGGGGCGTGAAACCGCATTTGGACGCCACGTTGACGATCAGCAGGACCTTGCCGCGCCAGGCGTCGAGCTTTTGCGGCGTGCCGTCGAGCAGGTCGGCTTCGAAGTCGTAAACGGTGGTCATGGTTCCGCCTTGGCGCACGTGGGACGGTGCCAGTGTAGGCCATGCCATGGAGATGGGCGGACAATCCGACCCGCGTATCGTGATTTTTCCGGAAGGCATGCGAATCATCCGGGTAGGCAAAGCATGCGGGGGGGTTGCGTGAACGACAAGGCACGGCGGGAGCGCTTCGAGGCGTTGTGGCAGGAATACCAGGGCATCGTGCTCAAGGTGGCCAGCATCTATGCCCGTGGCGCGGAGGACCGCAAGGATCTGGTGCAGGAAATCGGTATCCAGTTGTGGCGTTCGCTGCATCGCTATGACGCCGGTCGCGCGAAGTTTTCGACCTGGCTGTACCGGGTCGCGCTGAACACCGCCATTTCACAGTCACGCCACAAGCGGCATCGAACGGACGCCTTGTGCGAGCCGTTGCAACCGTTCCACCTGGACACCATCGGCGGCCATGACGCGGATCGGGAACGCGTCGCGGCCCTGTATGCCGCCATCGACGGCCTGGATGCTTTCGAGCGCGCCTTGATGCTGCTCTACCTGGAAGGGCGTGATCACGCGGAGATGGCCGAAGTGATGGGCATCAGCCAAACCAACGTGGCCACGCGCATCAACCGCATCAAACACAAACTTCGCAGCCGCATGACGGCGGCGACCCGACCGGAGCACGAGCATGGAACTTGACGACATGAAACAGGCCTGGCAGTCCGTGACACGGCGGCTGGACACGCAGCAGGACTTCAACAGGCGCATCTGGCGCGAGCATCGAATGGACAAGCTGCGCCACGGCCTGCGTCCGTTGCTTTGGGGGCAGGCCGCGCAGGTCGCCTTCGGATTTTTCATGATGCTCTGGGGCGGTTCGTTCTGGGCCACGCATCTGCACGTGATGCATGCGTTCTGGTGCGGCGTGATCGTGCAGCTCTTCGGCATGGCGATGATCGCGCTGGCTGCCCGGCTGTTGCTGCTGGTGCAAGGCATCGATTTCTCGGCACCGGTACTCGACATCCAGCGGCGGTTTGCCCGCATGCGGGTCTGGCGGGTGAAGGTGGAAGCGCCGTTGATGGTGCTGATGGGGAGCTTCATCTGGATTCCGGTGATCCTGATGCTGGTCCAGCGCGACTGGGATCGCCAGGGCTACGATTACTGGGATCGTTTCCCCGGATTGGTGTCGTGGCTGGCGCTGAATGGTCTGGTTGCGCTGCTGCTGGCCTTGCTGGTGTACTGGTTGCTGAGGAAAACCGGGCGGCTGCGTTGGCTGGAAAACAATTTTGTCGGCAGTGCGATTCGGCGTGCCCAGGCCGAGCTGGACGACATCATCCGCTTTGAACATGAGTGACGTGACGACCTCGCCATGAATCGTGGAACGCGTATCGAACACGTCGTGCTTGCCGATGGCCGGCGTGCCATCGACAAGCATCGTGACGATGCGCCACCCGGCTTCTTTGCGGCTGAAGCATATGGCCTGCGTCTCCTGCGTGAAGCCGGTGCGCTGCGTGTTCCCGGGTTGTTCGAGGTCCGCGCCGACGGCCTCGTTCTGGAGGATCTGGGACAAGGCAGGCGGGGCGCGGATTATTGGCAGCGGGTGGCCACGGGCCTGGCTGCCCAGCATGCCCGGATCGGGAAAAGTTTCGGGCTTGATCATCCGGGGTTCTGCGGAGATTCGCCGCAGGACAACACGCCCGACGCGGATGGCTGGCGCTTTTTTGCGGAGCGGCGGCTCTTGCCGCAAATGCGCGCGGCACGCGACCGGCACCTGATTGGAACCGCGGATGGCGATGTCATCGAACGCCTGTGCGGGCGGCTCGCGCAATACGTTCCCGACATGCCGCCGGTGTTGCTCCACGGCGACTTGTGGTCGGGCAACCTGCACGTGTGCGCGGATGGCATGCCGGCGCTGATCGATGCCGGCGCGGTGCATCATGGCTGGGCCGAGGCCGAGCTGGCCATGCTGACATTGTTCGGTTCACCGCCGCCGGCGTTTTTCGCGGCATATGCGGAGCATGCGCCGTTGCGCGATGACTGGCACGAGCGTGTGCCCGTGTACAACCTTTACCACCTGCTCAACCACGTCAACCTGTTCGGCGCCGGTTATCTGCCCGCCTTGCGGGCCGCCTTGTCGGCGTGTGCCTGACGACCTTGCGCAACCACGGGCGGGGCGTCAGAGGGAGCTGCGCTGCAGGTTTTCTTCCACTCCGGCATCCATGGCGGCCGGGTCCGCTTTCATCCCGTCGGTGTCGCGCATCGGCGATGCCGGGTCGCGCCGGTCCGTGCATTCCCAGGCCATCCGGTTGCGTCCGTTCGACTTGGCGGCGTACATGGCCAGGTCGGCGCGGCGGATCATGGAGGTCAGGCGGTCCCCGTTGCGTTGCGCCGTCGCGCCGATGCTGACCGTCAGCAACTTGCCGTGCGTGTCCACCGGGATGCCGAGCGTTTCCACGCACCGGCACAGGTTGTTGGCCGTGTCGGTGGCATGGGACCGGCTGATGCAATGGGTGAGGACGATGAACTCCTCGCCTCCGTAGCGTCCCACGATGTCCTCGGGCGAGAGGTTGTTGCGCAGGATCCTGGCGACCGCGGTCAGGGCGGTGTCGCCGGCGGCGTGGCCATGGCAGTCGTTGAGCGTCTTGAAGCAGTCCAGGTCCAGGAAAAAAAGCACCTGGCGGGGACCGGACGCGTCGGCCAGGCGCCTTGCCGCGGCCTCGCCCCAGGCACGCCGGTTGAGCAGGCCGGTCAGCGCGTCGCGATCGGCGAGCATTCGCGCTCGGTCACGGTCGCGGCTGGCGGTGCGCGTGCGGTCGGCAAGGCCCAGGGACAGCACCACGGAGCCGAACGTGGCGGCCAGCAGGCAGGCGTCGAGAAGCCATGTCAGGTCGCCCAGCCACGCCACCGAGGACTGCAGGTTCTTCATCGTGGTGAGCACCAGCAGCGGTCCCCAGCTGGCGATGAAATAGCGTGCCATGCGGGAGCCCCGCCACATGCTGATGACGGCGACGATGAGCATGCCCGTCATCCACAGCGCGAGCAGCGGTGTCAGGGCGACTTGGGCCGCATCGCGCAGCGGCGGGTAGTCGATGCACACGAAAAGCAGCACCAGCAGCGTGACCAGGTTCAGCCACAGCATCAACCGGTAGAGGTTCGGGGCCTGCTCGGTCAGGTTGCAGAAATGACGCATGAACTGCTGCGCGCAGCTCAGCATGATGCCCGTGAAGAAGATCGCCCAGGTGAAGTTCTTTCCCGCGAAGATGTGCATGTCCATCGGGTGGAACGCGAAGCCGGTCTGCAGGCTCTGCACGAGCGCGTAACTGCCGATGAACGTCGCGAACCAGAAGAAGGCCTGGTCGCGCAGCATGCCCGCGAAGCACAATGCCAGGATCATCATGGTCAGCATGACGCCGAAGCAGGCGCTGGTCATGGCCATCCAGTGCATGTCCTGGTGCGAGTAGCTGTCGATGTCCTGGAGCCGGAAATTCAGCGGCGAACCGAGCGCCGTCCAGGGGTGGTAGCGCAGCACGATGGGGGCCGTGTCCGCGCGGTCGAAGGGCAAAAACAGCGTGATCCGTCCGAAGCCGTGGACGGCGCTGGTGAAATCGTCCATGCTCGTGGACGATACGGGGCCGTGTTCGTCGTAGAGCGTGACCTGCCCGAAAACCGGCGTCGGCATGGTGAGCATCCGTTCCTTGTGATGCGTCGTGCCGACCGGCTGCAGCACGATCCAGATGTCGCTGTTCCGGGGAAAAGCGGTTTTCCTCGACGGATCGAAGGCGTGCAGCTTGCCCGCGCGGGCGGCGGCCACGATCGAGGTCGGCGTGTCGCCCTCGTGGACCTTGCTCCAGTGGCCGGTCATGGTTTCGGCGTGGGCGATGCAGGGCGCCAGGCCCGACACCAGCAGCCACAGCGCCAACCACGAGGTACGTGTCCATCGTTCGACTGTCGTCACGATTCGTCACGGTCGCGACGTGCTCTGTTCGGACGAACGAAGCCACGCGCATGCCGCCTCTTTCCCCTGTTATCAGGATATTCTGACGCAATTCAGGCCATTTGTCTCGATCGGGGAACGTTGTGGTACGGGATGCCGCCGTGTTCGGGTCAGGAGGCGATGATCCGGGGCTCCGGTTCGAGCCGTATGCCGAAGCGGGACTGCACGCCCGCGATCACGCGTTGCGCCAATGCCCACAATTCGCCGCCCGACGCGTGCCCGTGGTTGACAAGCACCAGTGCATGGCGGTTGGAAATGCCTGCATCACCTTCACGCAAGCCCTTGAATCCGCACGTATCTATCAGCCATGCGGCGGACAGTTTCACGGCCTCGCCCGAAACCGGCCATTGCGTCATGTCGGGGTGTTCGCCCCGAAGCCCGGCAGCCTGCGCGGCGGACACGACCGGGTTCTTGAAGAAGCTGCCGGCATTGCCGATCACGGCCGGGTCGGGCAGCTTGCGTTCGCGCAGGGTACGCACGGCCTCGGCTACCAGATAGGGCGTGGGATGCGGCGTGCCCATGCGCGCCAGTTGCTGCCGGATGCCTGCGTAATCCAGCTTCAACGCGTGCTCGCGCGGCAGCACGAAGCGCACGGCGGTGATGACGTAGCGGTCCGGTTCGCGCTTGAATCGCGAGTTGCGGTAGGCGAATTCGCAGGCGGCGTTGTCGAGGGCGACGACGCGCGCCTCGCGGGTGTCCCAGGCTTCCACGCCCTCGATGAATTCGGCCACTTCCACGCCGTAGGCGCCGATGTTCTGGATCGGCGCGGCGCCGACGG
>CAZBZD010000063.1:0-10115 GCA_964496295.1 uncultured Rhodanobacteraceae bacterium
CCGTGGCCGGCATCGGCAACCCGGCGCGTTTTTTCGACAGCCTGCGTGCGCAGGGCCTGGAGGTCGTCGCGCATCCGTTTCCTGACCACCACGCATTCATCCGCGGCGACCTCGATTTCGGCGACGACCGGCCGGTGCTGATGACCGAAAAAGACGCCGTCAAATGTGCCGGATTCGCGCACGACCGCTGCTGGAGTGTGCCGGTCAGGGCGGTCCTGCCCGAAACATTCTTCGACGGAATTTCCCGCAGGGCGGGCGTCGCTCGCCACATGCAAGCCGATCGTGCATGAACCATCATCCACGGCGGGCAGTGCCCGCCCTACGCGCTTCGACGAAATTTCCCGCAGGGCGGGTGTCGCCCACCACATGCAAGCCGATCGTGCATGAACCATCATCCACGGCGGGCAGTGCCCGCCCTACGCGCTGGTGGCCGTCAGTTCCGAGCATGGCGGATTTCCCGCGGCGGGCAATGCCCGCCGTACGCGCAGCCCCGGTCCATCAGGTAGGGCGGGCATTGCCCGCCATGAAAACCCGCCCAGCCCTCAGCCGCCGAACCAGTGCGCCGCCAGCCACAAGTGCAGCGCGATGCCGGCGGCGTAGCCCAGCGCGATGGCCCAGATCCATTTCAGGTGGCTGTTGAAGGTGTACAGCCCGCGCGAGACGCCCATCAATGCCACGCCGGCGGCCGAGCCGATGGAAAGCAGGCTGCCGCCCACGCCCGCGGTCAGGGTGATCAGCAGCCAGTCGGCCTGGCTCATCGGCGGGTCCATCTGCAATACCGCGTACATGATGGGGATGTTGTCGACCACCGCCGACAGCACGCCCATGCCGATGTTGGCCACGGTGTAGCCGAGCGTGCCGTACATGTATTCCGATGCCAGCGCGAGGTAGCCCAGCGCCGCCAGCCCGCCGACGCAGGCGAACACGCCGTAGAAGAACAGCAGCGTGTCCCACTCGGCGTTGGCGATGATGCGGAAGATGGAATAGGGCTGGTGCTCCACGCCCTGGGCCAGGGCATAGCGCTTTTCGCGGCGTTCGATGCGCGAGGCCAGCAGGTTCAGCAGTGCCAGGCCGGTCAGCATGCCGAAGGTGGCCGGCATGCCCAGCCACTGCTTGGCCACGACCGTGATCGCGATGGTCACGGCAAAGGTCAGGCAGATGGCGATGCCGCCGGGCTTGATGCCGGTGCTTTCCGCGCTCGCCGCGGGACGGCCGCGGGGCAGGGCGAAGTGCATCAGCGCGGCCGGTACCAGCCAGTTGACCAGCGACGGCAGGAACAGCCGGAAAAAGTCGAAGAACTCGGCCTTGTGCGCCTGCCACACCATCAGCGTGGTGATGTCGCCGAAGGCGCTCCAGGCGCCGCCGGCATTGGCCGCCACCACCAGGTTGATCATCGCCAGCACCATGAAGCGCACGTTGCCGATGCCCACGGCCATGACCACCGCCGACATCACCAGCGACGTGGTCAGGTTGTCCAGCACCGCCGACAGGAAGAACGCCAGCACGCCGGTCAGCCAGAACAGCTGGCGGTAGCTGAAGCCGTGCCGCGTCAGGAGCGCGCGCAGGGCCTCGAACACCCCGCGCTCGCCCATCGCGGTGACGTAGGTCATCGCCACCACGAGGAAGAAGAATATCTCCGCGTATTCCAGGAACATCGACTCGAAGGCCGCGTGGACCCCCGGGTCGCCGCCGGTCTGCCAGGCGATCAGGCCCCAGATCAGGCCGGCCGCCAGCATCACCGGCTTGGACTTGGCGATGCGGATGCGCTCTTCCAGGATCACCGCCGCGTAGGCGAGCACGAACAGGCCCAGGGCGATCCAGCCCACGGGGTGGTTGACGAGGTCGAAATGGCCGCCGGCGGAGACGGTTGCGGGAGACAGGTGCATGCATGCTTCCGTGACGCGGAACGGGTCCGCAGCGATGCCCCAGCCTACCAATTGCCGCGGCGGGACACTACCGGAACGCTTGCTTCGATGACGCGGATCGCCTAGCTTGATACCGGATCGCCATGGCATTCGCCACGCGCCGGACACGGTGTTCCGCGCGCGTCACCCCGGAGACGGAAGAACATGTCGCAAAAGCCCCCCATCATCGTCTCCAGCCTGGATTACGACCGCATCGAGGCCCTGCTGGAGGACGGCAACCCGGCCTGCGACGACCTGCGTGCCGAGCTGCAGCGCGCCGAGGTGGTCGAGTCGCGCGAGATGCCGGCGGGCGTGGTCAGCATGAATTCCGTGGTGCAGCTGGAAGACGTCGGCTCGGGCGAGAAGATGACCCTGACGCTGGTCTATCCGCGCGACGCCGCGCCCGGCAAGGTGTCGGTCCTGGCGCCGGTGGGCAGCGCGCTGCTGGGCCTGACCCGGGGCCAGCAGATCGACTGGCCGCTGCCGGGCGGGCGCAGCCGGCAACTGCGCGTGCTGGACGTCAGCTACCAGCCGGAGGCCGCGGGCGATTATCATCGGTGAGCATGTTTCCGGTGCCTGCATGACCCGCGCGAGGCGAAGGGTCCCCGGCCCGGCCTGTTTCAGGAATCCCACCGATGTCGCCGACTCCGATACCGCCGCAGGCCAGCGCACGCGCCGCCGAACTGCATACGCAGCTTGACGAGGCCAGCTACCGCTACCACGTGCTCGACGATCCGCACATCCCGGACGCCGAATACGACCGCCTGATGCGCGAGCTGGAGGCCCTGGAGGCCGAGTATCCGGCGCTGGCGACGGACGATTCGCCGACCCGCCGCGTGGGCGCCCGCGCCAGCGGCGGCTTTGCCGAAGTGCGCCACGAGCTGCCGATGCTGTCGCTGGGCAACGCCTTCGAGCAGGACGGCGACGACGAGCGCGCGCGTTTTGCCGAAATCGCCGATTTCGTGCGCCGCATCGGCAGAACATTGAAGCGCGACGAGCCGACGTTTTCCGTCGAACCCAAGCTCGACGGCCTGGCCATCAGCCTGCGCTACGAGCATGGCCGTTTCGTGCGCGGCGCGACCCGCGGCGACGGCACCACCGGCGAGGACGTCACCGCCAACG
Organism: uncultured Rhodanobacteraceae bacterium; assembly: GCA_964496295.1. Classification (GTDB taxonomy): domain Bacteria; phylum Pseudomonadota; class Gammaproteobacteria; order Xanthomonadales; family Rhodanobacteraceae; genus Oleiagrimonas. The sequence continues at coordinate 3,027 of CAZBZD010000063.1, forward strand.
TGCGCACCATCCGCTCGATCCCGCTCAAGCTGCGCGGCAAGGGCTGGCCCGGGGTGCTGGAAGTGCGCGGCGAGGTGGTGATGCTGAAAAAGGATTTCGAGGCTTTCAACGAGCGCGCGCTGAAGCAGGGCGGCAGGCCGCTGGCCAACCCGCGCAACGGCGCCGCCGGCTCGCTGCGCCAGCTCGACCCGTCCGTCACCGCGCGGCGCAAGCTGAGCTTTTTTGCCTATGCCATCGGCGTGGTCGAGGGCGGCGAGTTGCCCGACACCCATTCGGCGACGCTGCGCGCCTTGCGCGGGTGGGGCTTTCCGGTGTCGCCGGAGGTCGATGTCGCGCAGGGCTTCGACGGCCTGATTGCCTATTTCCGCCGCATCGGCGAAAAGCGCGACCGGCTGCCCTACGGCATCGACGGCGTGGTCTACAAGCTGGACGACTATGCCGGCCAGCGCGAGATGGGCTTCGTGGCGCGCGCGCCGCGCTGGGCCATCGCGCACAAGTTCCCGGCCGAGGAGCAGGCGACGCGCGTCCGCGCCATCGACATCCAGATCGGCCGCACCGGCGCGGCCACGCCGGTGGCGCGGCTGGAGCCGGTGCAGGTGGCCGGCGTGACCGTCACCAACGCCACGCTGCACAACGCCGACCAGGTCGCGCGGCTGGACGTGCGCGTGGGCGACAGCGTGATCGTGCGCCGCGCCGGCGACGTCATTCCCGAGGTGGTGCGCGTCATCCCCGAACGCCGCCCGGACGGCACCGTGCCGTGGCACATGCCGGCCAGCTGCCCGGTCTGCGATTCGGCCCTGGTGCGCGAGGACGGCGCCGCGGCCTGGCGCTGCTCGGGCGGCCTGGTGTGCGCGGCACAGCGGCGCGAGTCGCTGATCCATTTCGCCTCGCGCAAGGCCATGGACATCGACGGGCTGGGCACGCGGCTGATCGAGAACCTGGCCCAGTTCGACTTCGTCAAGTCGCCCGCCGATCTCTATCGCCTGGACCTGGACAAGCTGCTGGAGGCCAAGCGCCTGGCCGACGAGCGCGACGGCACCACGCCGCAGACGGCGAAAAACGGCAAGGTCGCCACGCACTGGGCCGAAAAACTGCTCAAGGCCATCGAGGCCAGCAAGCACACCCATCTGTCGCGGTTCCTGTTTGCGCTGGGCATCATCCATATCGGTGAAACCACTGCAAAAACATTGCACAAGTATCTGGGAAGGCTGGATTTTATTCGTGAATCACCCGCCCTGGTGCTGGCCCTGCTGCCGGACATCGGCACGGAAGTGGCCACCTCGATCGCCACTTTTTTCCGCCAGCCGGGCAACCGCGCCGTCGTCGACGACCTGCTGGGCGAGGGCATCGGTTTCGACGACGAAACCCCGCCGTCGCCGCGCCTGCGCGAGCTTTTCGGCATGGACAAGCTGCTGGCGCTGGCGCCGGTCAAGGGCGTCGGCAAGACCAGCACCGAGCGCCTCGGCAAGCACTTCGCCGATCTGGACGCGCTGGTCGAGGCCGGCCCCGGGCAGTGGGCCGCATGCGGTCTTTCCGCCAGCGCGGTGACCGGGCTGGAAACCTTTTTGTCCGATCCGGCGGCATCCGCCGACCTGCGCGAGGCCGCCGCGGTCATGCAGCGCCTGCTCGATACCGTTCCCGCGCAGGCGGAAGTGGCCTCGCTGCCGCTGGATGGCCGCACCGTCGTGCTGACCGGCACCTTGTCGGAACTGACCCGCGCGGAGGCCAAGAAGCGCCTGGAGGCCTTGGGCGCGAAGGTGTCGGGCAGCGTGTCGAAAAAGACCGATTTCGTCGTGGCCGGCGAATCGGCCGGTTCCAAGCTGGCCCGGGCGCGCGACCTGGGCGTGGAGGTGCACGACGAAGCCTGGTTGCTGGATTGCCTGGGCAAGCACGCGTCATGAATCCGTCCCGCCTGGCCATGCTGCGCCTGCGCGCGGAACTGTACGCCCTCGTCCGCCGGTTTTTTGCCGAGCGCGGCGTGCTCGAGGTCGAGACTCCGATCCTGTCCGCTGCCGGCAACACCGAGCCCAACATCGAGGGTTTCCGGACACGCTTCACCGGCCATGTCGATGCCGGCCCGCGCGAGCGTTACCTGCGCACCTCGCCCGAATACCCGCTCAAGCGCCTGCTGGCCGAGGGGCTGGGCGACTGCTACGAGCTGGGCCGCGTGTTCCGCAACGGCGAAGCGGGCAGGCACCACAATCCCGAGTTCACCATGCTCGAGTGGTACCGCGTCGGCTTCGACCATCGCCGGCTGGCCGCGGAAACCGTCGAACTGGTGCGGCACGCGCAGCATCTGGCGGGGCAGGCGGGCGACGCGCGCACCGTCGCCTACCGCGACCTGTTCCGGGAACGCCTCGGCATCGACCCTTTCGAAGCCGACCTCGCCGGCCTGCGCGCCCCGCTGGCCGACTACGGCATCGACCCCGAGGGGCTCACCCGCGACGACTGGCTGGACCTGCTGCTGACCCATCGCATCCAGCCGGCTTTCCGGCCCGGCGACATCACCGTCATCCACGACTGGCCGGCCAGCCAGTGCGCCCTGGCGCGCATCCGCCGGGACGACCCGCCGGTCGCCGAGCGTTTCGAGCTGTACCTCGGCCGCCACGAGCTGGCCAACGGCTACCACGAGCTCGACGACGCCGCCGAACAGCGCGCGCGCTTCGAGGGCGAGAACCGCAAGCGCAAACGGCGCGGGCAACCCGCGTTGCCGCTGGACGAGAACCTGCTCGGCACGCTGGACGCGTTGCCCGATTGCGCCGGGGTGGCGCTTGGCATCGAACGCCTGGTGATGTGCCTTCTGGAGTCCGACGCCATCGCCGACGTCATGGCCTTTGACTTCGGTGCGGCCTGAGGCCCGCGCTGCAATGCAAACGGCCGGGTCGCCCCGGCCGTTTGCGTGTCGGGCGAAGGTCGACGGGGCTCAGTCGACCAGGAAATTGACGCGCATGTTGACGCGCCATTCGGCGACCTTGCCGCTGTCGTCGGTGACGACCTTGATCTCGTTGATCCACGCCCCCTTGACCTGCTTGACGGTGGACGAGGCCTTGTCGAGGCCGTGCTGGACGGCGTCCTCGATGCCCTTGTCGGACGACGCGCTGATTTCGATGATCTTGGCAACGGACATGTGATTCTCCTGTTGAAAGGCCGCGTGGCCGGAGCACTGCAGGTGTTGCCCGTCAAGACTACTGCAGCCTCCGCGGTCCGGAGCCGGGCCGCGCGCCGGCGTTCAGGGATGGTTCGAGAACACGCGGATGCCGGGGCGCGCCGCCGGGCCTTCACCCGGCTGTCACGTCGCGGCTGTTGACCGGGTCCGCCGACTTGCGGATGCTGTGGAAAACGCTTCCGGAGGGTCGCACATGGAACAACGCATCCTGGTTCCGGGCCAGTCCTGCTGGCGCATCGAACAGGCGCGGCGGCTGCGGGTCATCGTCGATGCCGCCGATTATTTCCGCGCGGTCAAGCAGGCCATGCTGCAGGCGCAACGCAGCCTGATGCTGGTCGGCTGGGATTTCGACACGCGGGTCGAGTTCGAAAGCGGCACGCCCACGCTGGAAGGCCCCAACCGGCTCGGCGACTTCCTGTCGTGGCTGGTGAAGCAGCGGCCGCAATTGCACGTGTACGTGCTGAAGTGGGACCTGGGCATGCTGCAGTCGCTGGGGCGGGGCATGCTGCCGATGGTGCTGCACGGCTGGTTCGGCAGCCGGCGCCTGCACTTCAAGCTGGACGGCAGCCACCCGGTCGGTTCCGCGCACCACCAGAAGATCGTGGTCATCGACGACGCCATGGCCTTCTGCGGCGGCATCGACATCACCGCCGAACGCTGGGACACGCGCGAGCACCGGGACGACGACCCGCGGCGGCGCGTGCCGGGTTACAAGCAGTTCGGGCCCTGGCACGACGCCACCACGGCCGTGGACGGCCCGGTGGCGCGCGCCGTCGGCGAGGTGGCGCGGCGGCGCTGGGAGATGGCCACCGGGCGCGCGCCGGAGGCCGTCGACGTGAACACCGATGCCTGGCCGGAGTGCCTCGAACCGACCATGCGCGACGTGCCGGTGGGCATCGCGCGCACGCTGCCGGAAATGAAGGCATGCGAGGAGGTGCGCGAAATCGAGGCGCTGTACCTGGCCGGCATCACCGCGGCGCGGCACGTGATCTACCTGGAAAGCCAGTACCTGGCCGCGCGTCGCCTGGCCGAGGCGCTGGCCGAACGGCTGGCCGAGCCGGACGGCCCGGAAGTGGTCATCGTGCTGCCGGAGGAGATCGGCAACTGGCTCGAGCACGAGGCCATGGACGGTGCCCGCGCGCGCCTGCTGCACATGCTGTGGCGCGCGGACAGGCACAAGCGCCTGGGTACCTACTATCCCGTGACCGCGGAAGGCGAGTCGATCTACGTGCACGCCAAGATCATGGTGATCGACGATGTCCTGCTGCGCGTGGGCTCCTCCAACCTCAACAACCGTTCGATGGGTTACGACACCGAATGCGACCTTGCCGTGGAGGCCGGGGACGACAGCGGCAACCTGCCGGGGGTGATCCGCTCGGTGCGTGACGACCTGGTCCGCGAACATCTGGATGTCACCGCCGCCGAACTGGGGGCGCGGTTGCGCGCGCATGCCGGCTCGCTGCTGGCCGCCATCGAGAGCCTGCGCAGCGACGAAGGCCGGAGCCTGCGCGCCTTCGACCCCGAAAGCATCGCCGAGGACGACAGCCCGCTGGCGGAAAGCGACCTTCTGGACCCGGAGGGCATGGCCCGGCCGCGGCGTGGCGTGCGCAGGCTGCTGTCGCGCTTGCGCCACCGGCGCTGAACCAGGGGAGGGGTCAGTCCGGCCGCGCGGCCAGTTGTCCCCGGCCGCGGGTCACGTCGGCGACCAGTTGCCGCAGAGTGTCGACATGCTCGTCGGGCAGCGACAGCCGCACGCGCACGCCGTGGGCGTCGAAATCCTCGTGGCGGATGTCGGCCTGCATGGGTTGCAGGCGCGCCTTGATCAGGGGCAGGTCGGCGTAGCCGCATTCCAGCACCAGTTCGGTGGTCGGAATGATCGCGATGCGTTCGCCCCGGCGCATGCACTCGGCGGCGGTACCGCCGTAGGCGCGGATCAGGCCGCCCACGCCCAGCTTGATGCCGCCGAACCAGCGCGTGACCACGGCCACGACGCCGTCCAGGTCCTGTCCGTCGATGGCGGCCAGGATCGGCTTGCCGGCGCTGCCCGAGGGTTCGCCGTCGTCGTTGAAGCGGTAGTTCTGGCCGATGCGCCAGGCCCAGCAGTTGTGGTTGGCGTCGGCCGGGCTGGCCTCGTCGATGAAAGCCAGGGCCTCGTCCGTGCTCGACACCGGCGCGGCCCGGGCCAGGAAACGGCTCCTGCGGATGTCGACCTGGTGCGAGCAGGGAGCGGCGAGCGTGTACGTCATGGAGACATGGTAACCCGCGGATGCCCCCGGTACGGGAGTGCCCGTCGTCGAGGTGTGTTGATACGGGTAGGGCGGGCACTGCCCGCCAGTGGACACCCTTGATGGCAGGCACTGCCCGCCCTGCGTGCGCGGCCGGAGCATCAGGCGTCGCGGATGACCAGCAGGCGCAGCTCGCTCATGTCGTCCATGGCGTACCTGATGCCCTCGCGCCCGAAGCCGGAGCGCTTGATGCCGCCATAGGGCATGTTGTCGACGCGGAAGCTGGGAATGTCGCCGATGATGACGCCGCCCTGTTGCAGCACGTCCCAGGCCTGCATGGTGTGGGCGAGGTCGTTGGTGAACACGCCGGCCTGCAGGCCGTAATCGGAATCGTTGACGCGCGCAAGGGCTTCGTCGAAATCCTTGAACGGGGCGAGCAGGGCGACCGGGCCGAAGGCTTCCTGGCGGTTCACGGTGGCGTCGTCGGGCACGTTTTCCAGCACCGTGGCGTCGAGCATGTTGCCCTTGCGCTTGCCGCCGGTCAGCACCTTGGCGCCCGCGTCCTTCGCCTCCTTGATCCAGCCGTGCAGGCGCTCGGCGGCGGCCTCGTCGATCATGGGGCCGAGGAAGGTGTCCTTCTTGCGCGGGTCGCCGGCCTTGAGCTTTTTGGTCTTGGCCACGAACTTGCGCTTGAGCTTGTCGTACAGCGACGCGTGCACGTAGATGCGCTGCACGCCGATGCAGCTCTGGCCGGACTGGTAGAAGGCGCCGAAGATCAACCGGTCGACCACGAAGTCGAGGCGGTCGCCCTGGTCGGCATCGACCACGCAGGCCGCGTTGCCGCCCAGTTCCAGCACGACCTTCTTGCGCCCGGCTTTGGCCTTCAGATCCCAGCCGATCTGGCCGCCGGTGAACGAGAGCAGTTTCAGGCGCTCGTCCTCGACGAACGGCGAGGCATCCTTGCCCAGCACCGGCAGGATCGAGAACGCGCCCTTGGGCAGGTCGGTCTCGGCCAGCACCTCGCCGATGATCAGCGCGCCGATGGGCGTTTTTTCCGACGGCTTGAGCACGAACGGGCAGCCGGCCGCGATCGCCGGGGCCACCTTGTGCGCGACCAGGTTGAGCGGGAAGTTGAACGGCGTGATGAACGAACAGGCACCCAGCGGCACGCGTTTGGTGAAGCCGCGATAGCCGTTGGCGCGTTCGGAGATTTCCAGGTTGATCACCTCGCCGCCGACCTGCGGTGCCAGCTCCGCGGCAATGCGGAAGGTGTCGATCAGGCGCGTGGCCTCGCCCTCGGCGTCATGGATCGGTTTGCCGGCCTCGATGCACAAGGCCTCGGCCAGCTCCTTCTTGCGCTCGGTCATGCGTTCGACGCAGTGGTTGAGCACGGCCTGGCGTTGCCACGGCTTGAACTCGCGCATCGGCGCCTCGGCCTTGACCGCGGCCTTGATGGCCTTCTCGATGGCCCTGGCGTCGGGCATGGCCACGCGCGTGGCCATGCGGCCCGTGTACTTGTTGCGCACTTCCAGGTCCGTGTTCGGCTGCATGGCCTTGTTGGCGAGGTAGTAGGGGTATTGCTTTTGCATGTCCGTGTCTCCGGGTGTGCGGGTAATGGGGTGTATGGCTGTTGTCCTTCGATACCTCAGGACGAACGGGAGAGCGATGCCTCAGGACGAACGGGAGAGCGATGTCTCG
>CAZBZD010000064.1:0-9938 GCA_964496295.1 uncultured Rhodanobacteraceae bacterium
GTTCCCTGACGATGATGGTCTCGTCGCTCATCGCCGGCACGTAGGCGCCGCCGGCCGTGCACGAACCCATCACCACCGCGATCTGCGGAATGTTCAGCGCGCTCATGCGCGCCTGGTTGTAGAAGATGCGACCGAAGTGCTCCTTGTCCGGAAACACCTCGTCCTGCAGCGGCAGGAAGGCGCCGCCGGAGTCGACCAGGTACAGGCAGGGCAGGCGGTTTTCCAGCGCCACTTCCTGCGCGCGCAGGTGTTTTTTCACCGTCATCGGGAAATAGGTGCCGCCTTTGACGGTGGCGTCGTTGGCCACCACCATCACTTCGGTGCCTTCGACCCGGCCGATGCCGGTGATGATGCCGGCACCCGGCGCGGCATCGTCGTACATGCCGTGCGCGGCCAGCGCCGACAGTTCCAGGAACGGCGAACCGGGATCGAGCAGGGTGCGGATGCGCTCGCGCGGCAGCAGCTTGCCGCGTGCGAGGTGCTTTTCGCGCGCGCGTTCGCCACCGCCTTCGGCCACGTGCTCCAGCCGGACGTCGAGATCGTCCACCAGCGCGCGCATGCGCCGTGCGTTGGCCTTGAAGTCGTCGGAGCGGGTGTCGAGATGGCTGGCAAGCTGAGTCATGGTCGTCCAGTTGTCCGGGTCGAAGCGACCATGATACGTGTCCGCGCCTGCCCGGGCCAAAGCCCGGCATTTTCCGGCTGCCCGCAGCGGGAGCGGTCGCGTGTCATTCCGCGCTCCCGCGAGTTCCGCGCGTCGCCGATCGGGGCGGCCGGGTCAGCGGCCCTGGCCGGTCGATGCGCCCGTGGCCGGCGTGCTGGCGGCCGGCGCGGGCGCGGCATTGCTGCCGGCCGGTGCGGGAGTCGCGGAAGTGGCGCCGGCCGGTGTGGCGGGGGCGGCGGGGCGGGGCGCGGACTGCGCGGTCTGCGCCGGGTAGGGCGTGGGCAGTTCGCCGGCAGGCGGTATTTCGCCGTTGTTGGGCTGGTTGCAACCGGCCAGGGCGGCGGTGGCCAGCAAGGCTCCGAGCAAATGAACAGGTTTCATGCGATGACCCTCCGCGTGGCTGTGGAGCGAGGCCATGATTGTCCCACCTGGAGTGCCTTGTCGCCAACGGGGAATCATCCGGCAGGCATGAAAAAAACCGGCTGCCGAGGCAGCCGGTTTTCCTGTCGCGACAGCCGGACGATCATTCGCCGTCCACGGCATCCTTTGCTTTCTGGGCGGCATCCTTGGCCGTGTCGGCAGCGGCCTGGGCGCCGCTCTTGACGGCTTCGCCCGTGCTGCTGGCGGCATCCTTGGCCGCGGCCTTGGCCTGATCCCAGGCGCTGGAGCTTTCGCTTGCCGGCGCGGTGCTGCTGGCAGCGGCGGCTTCGGAAGCCGCATCGGCGGCCTGATCCGCCATCTGCTGGGCGTCATTGGCCGCCTGCTGGGCATTGTCGGCTGCCTGCTGGGCGGTGTCTGCCGCCTGGTCGGCGGCCTGCTGGACCTGGCCGGCTGCTTCCTGTGCCTGGTCGGCGGCGTTGTTCTGGGCACCGTTGCTGCAGGCGGCCAGCAAAGCGACGACTGCACCGGCGAGTAGGGTACGCGTGAACTTCATGCTGTTATCTCCATGAAACCGTGAAATGCCATATTGGCGCGTCATTAATAGCGCGTTCGCCGTTTCATTGCCAGAGAAAGCTTGCCGGGGCTTTCAGGGCGCATTAAAACGAACGGGAACGCCGGAACGGGATTTTCAGGCGATTTCGACCGCCACCGCCGTCGCTTCGCCGCCGCCGATGCACAACGAGGCCACGCCGCGCTTGCCCCCGCGCTTGCGCAGGGCATGGATCAGGGTGACCACGATGCGCGCGCCGCTGCAACCGATGGGATGGCCCAGCGCGCAGGCGCCGCCGTTGACGTTGACCTTGTCGTGGTCGATGCCGAGCTCCTTCATGGCGGCCATGGCGACCACGGCGAAGGCCTCGTTGACCTCGAACAGGTCCACGTCGCCGACCGCCCAGCCGGCCTTGTCCAGCACCTTCTGCATGGCGCCGACCGGTGCGGTGGTGAACCACTCCGGGGCCTGCGAGTGGGTGGCATGGGCGACGATGCGGACCAGCGGCTCCAGGCCGAGCTCGGCGGCCCGGTCGGCGTCCATCATCACCAGTGCCGCGGCACCGTCGGAGATGCTGGAGGCGCTGGCCGCGGTGATGGTGCCGTTTTCCTTGCGGAAGGCCGGCTTGAGGGCGGGAATCTTGTCGATCTTGCTGCGCCCGGGCTGCTCGTCGGTGGCGTATTCGACGTCGCCCTTGCGCGAGGACACGGTCACCGGCACGATCTCGTCGTCGAAGGCGTCCGATTCCTGTGCCGCGCGGGCGCGCTTGACCGACTCGATGGCGAACGCGTCCTGGTCCTCGCGCGTGAAGTGGTACTTGTCGGCGCACTGCTCGCCGAACACGCCCATGGCCTGGCCGTCGTAGGGGTTGGTCAGGCCGTCCCAGGCCATGTGGTCGACCAGCTTGGCGTTGCCGTAGCGCAGGCCGTTGCGCGCGGCGACCATGTGCGGGGCGTTGGTCATCGATTCCATGCCGCCGGCCACCACGACGTCGGCCGAACCGGCCTTGATCAGGTCGTGGCCCAGCATCAGCGCCTTCATGCCCGAGCCGCACACCTTGTTGACGGTGGTGCAGCCGGCGGCAAGCGGCAGCCCGGCGCCCAGCGAGGCCTGGCGCGCCGGTGCCTGGCCGAGGTTGGCCGGCAGCACGCAGCCCATGATGACCTCGGAGACGTCCTCGCCCTTGATGCCCGACGCCTCGACGGCGCCGCGGATGGCCGTCGCGCCCAGGGTCGGGGCGGGAACGCCGTTGAACTGGCCCAGGAAGGAACCGATGGCGGTGCGCTTGGCGGCGACGATGACGATGTCGGACATGGGGCAAACTCCGGAAATCTGGGAAAAATGGCGCGGTCGGTCCGCGATGCAGCCTTTCATTATGGCGTCGCGCCACGGCATGCCGCAAACGGGCAACCGGCGGGCGGAGGTTTTTACGGCACGGGACACACCGCGGTTGCGCGGCGCGCGCTAGACTCGGGTTTCCGACTTTTATTGCCAAGGACCGATTATGGAGGGGATGGCTCGTGGTTGAACGGAAAAACGTGCAGAACATGTCGCGGCCGTGCGCGCTGGCGCTGGCGGTAGCCCTGGCCCTGGGCCTGGCCGGTTGCGGAGGCGGATCCAATGTCAGGCCCTCGCCGCCGCCGGACAACCCGCCGCCGCCGGCCGATACCGGAAACGACGAGCCGCAGCCGGCCATCGACGCGCATCTGGTGCTGGTGCATGCCGAACAGGCGCATCAGGAAGGCTACACCGGCCAGGGCGTGGTGATCGGCGTGGTCGACTCGGGCGTCAACCGCGACCATCCGGCGCTCAAGGGCCGGGTCCTGGATTCGGCGATCTACCTCGACTGCACGGTCAACAACTGCAACAAGGACGACGTGGTGGGCCACGGCACCACCGTGGCGCAGATCGCCGCCGGCAAGCCTTTCGGCAAGTGGCCCGGCGGCATCGCCCCGGACGCGGACCTGGTCTCGGCGCGCATCATCGCCGACGAGGAACCGGAGGACGACGGCTCGGGCAAGGGCAACCAGATCGAGGCTTCCGACGCCGCCTTCTTTTCCGACTACCTCAACCCGTACCTGGTCGACGCCGGCGTCGAGGTGATGAACAATTCCTGGGGCGGCCTGTATTTCAACCCGGATCATCCGGCCCAGGTCGCCGAGGCCTTCGCCGACGCCTATCGGCCCTACGTCATCCAGCACGACGGCATCGTGGTGTTCGCCGCGGGCAATTCGGGCTTCGACGATCCGTCCGACCTGGCTTCGCTGCCGTACTGGGCGCCGGACCTGGAGCGCGGCTGGCTGGTGGCGGTGGCCCTGGACACGCAGAACCCGACCCGGCTTGCCGATTATTCCAACCATTGCGGCCGGAGCATGGACTACTGCCTCACGGCACCCGGCAACGTGGTGGCGACGGGGGCCGACGACACGGCCGGCAATCCGTCGTACTGGGTGTGGGAGGGTACCTCGCTCGCCGCCCCCGAAGTGTCCGGCGCCGCCGCCGTGGTGTGGAGCGCCTTCCCGTACTTCGACAACGACCTGGTGCGCCAGACCCTGCTCGGCACGGCCGAGGACATGGGCGACCCGGGCGTGGACCCGGTGTTCGGCTGGGGCCTGCTGGACGTCGGCAAGGCGGTGCATGGCCCGGCCCGGTTCGCCTGGGGGGATGTCAGCGTCAGTTTCGACGACATGACTTCCGAATGGTCCAACGACATCAGCGGCAGCGGCGGCCTGACCAAGGGCGGCACCGGCACGCTGGTGCTGTCCGGCCACGACACCTACACCGGTGACACCACGGTGGCCGGCGGTACCCTGCAGGTCGCCCATGCGCTTCGCGGCGACGTGACGGTGAATGCCGGCGGCACGATCGACGGCGTGACCACCGGTGTGCCAAGTGTGAACGGCAACCTTTCCAATGCCGGCACGGTGGCCGTGCACGACATGATTTCGACCGTGGGCGGCGATTACACGCAGTCATCCACGGGTACGCTGGCGGTCAGCCTGGGCAGCAAGCTGGACGTGGCCGGCACGGCCACGCTCGACGGCGGCACGCTGGAAGTGACCGGCGCCGACGACGGCTACGTGGCCAACACGCACACCGATGTCCTGACGGCGGCCGGCGGCGTTTCCGGCACCTTCGACCAGCTGGTCAAGGACCAGGGCGTGGTGTTCACGTCCACCACCATCAACTACACGGCCCATTCGGTGTGGCTGGACACGACGGGGCTGGACATCACCGTGGCCGCGGCCGGCAACGGCGTGGGTTACACGGCGGCCTCCATGGGCAGCGCCGAGCGCCTGCAGGGAGCCTTCGAGCAACTGAACACGAAGATCGCCGCCGGTTCGCTGGACTCCGTGTCGAGCGGTTTCGTGCAGGCGGCGGGCGCGTTCCAGCAGGCCCCGACCTACCGCGCCGCGCAGGCCTCGCTGGAAAGCCTGTCCGGCCAGTTGCACGCCTCCAGCGCGGCGATGACGCTGCATGCCATCGACGCCACCGGCCGGGCCTTGTCCGACCGGCTGGAACGTCTGGCCGGCCAGACGGACAAGACGCACACGTGGATGCGCCAGCTCCGCCAGGGCGGTTCCATGGCGCGCAGCGGCTACGCCAGCGTGGACTACCAGTTGAACGGCTGGCTGGTCGGCAACGACCTGCGCCTGGGACCGCACATCCTGGCCGGCTTCGCCTTCAGCCAGGGCAATGGCACCGAGCAGCTGAACGGTCGCTTCGATCGCAACCGCAGCCGTCACACGGCCGGCATGGCCTACGCCGGCTGGACAGCCAATCACTGGTACGCGCACGGCCGCGTCGGCCTGGGCCATTTCCACCAGCGCATGAGTCGCCTGTTGCTGCTGGGCACCCGCTATCAGGGTGTCGCGACGGACTACGACGGTCGATACCGCGTGGCGCGCATCGAAAGCGGACGGCGTTTCCGCGCGGGTTCGCTGCGGCTGACGCCGTTCGTGGCCATGGAATACGACCGCGTGGCCCGCAACGGCTTTGCCGAACGCGGTGCCGGCGGTTTCGGGCTCAAGGCCGGCGACCAGGCGCTGAGCCGCTGGCAGGGTGGCATGGGCCTGAAGCTGGCCCGCCAGTGGCAGTTTGCCGACGGCGGTTCGATCAGTCTGGATGCCCGGGCCGAGTGGCGCCGGACCCTGTCTGCCAGCGGTACCGTGTTCGATGCCAGCCTCGTCGGCCTGGACGCATGGCGGCCGCTGACCGGCGTGGGCCTGTCGCGGCACGGCGCGGTGTTCGGGCTGGATCTCGATGCCCGGCCGTCGCGCAACACGCGTTTCCGGCTGGGCTACGAGTACCTCACGGGCGACCGCGGCCGGGCCGGGGTGGCCTCGGCCCGCTTTACGCTGCAGTTCTAGATGCAGGACGGTGTCGTGGCGCACGGCGGGCAATGCCCGCCCTACAGGTTCCGGTCAATCCAGTAGGACGGGCACTGCCCGCCGTGCGTGCGGGAATGCCTAGCCGTGGAACAGCTCGCGGCCGATCAGCATGCGCCGGATCTCGTTGGTGCCGGCGCCGATCTCGTACAGCTTGGCATCGCGCAGGATGCGGCCGGTGGCGAACTCGTTGATGTAGCCGTTGCCGCCCAGCGCCTGGATGGCTTCCAGCGCCACCCGGACCGCGTCCGAAGAACTCTTGAGCAGGCACGAGGCCGGGTCGACGCGCGACTTGATCCCGTCGTCGAATTCCTTCGCCACCATGTAGGCATAGGCGCGCGAGGATTGCAGCGCGGTGTACATGTCGGCGATCTTGGCCTGCATGATCTCGAACGTGCCGATGGGTGCGTTGAACTGCTTGCGCTCGCGCACGTAGGGCAGGGTCATGTCCAGCGCCGCCTGCATCAGGCCGATGGGGCCGCCGGACAGCACCAGCCGCTCGGTGTCCAGGCCGCTCATCAGCACGCGCACGCCTTCGTTGACTTCGCCGACGATGTTTTGCGCGGGGATTTCGCAGTCCTCGAACACCAGCTCGCAGGTGTTGGAGCCGCGCATGCCGAGCTTGTCCAGCTTTTGCGCCGTGGTGAATCCCGGCATGCCTTTTTCGACGATGAAGGCGGTCATGCAGCGGCTGCCGGCCGAACGCGGGGCGGTGCGCATGTACACCAGCAGCACGTCGGCGTCGGGACCGTTGGTGATCCACATCTTGGAACCGTTGGCGACCCAGGTGTCGCCCTTCTTCTCGGCCTTGCAACTCATCGAGCCGACCACGTCCGAGCCGGCGCCGGGCTCGCTCATGGCCAGCGCGCCGACGTATTCGCCGGTGCACAGCCCGGGAATGTACCTCTCGCGCTGGGCGTCGTTGCCGTTGTGGAAGATGTTGTTGACGCACAGGTTCGAATGCGCGCCGTAGGACAGGCCGATCGATCCGGAAGCGCGCGAAATTTCCTCCATCGCCACCAGGTGCGCCAGGAAACCCATGCCCGAGCCGCCGTATTTTTCCGACACGGTGATGCCGAGCAGGCCCATCTCGCCGAACTTCTTCCACAGGTCGGACGGGAAGGCGTTGTCGCGGTCGATGGCGTCGGCGCGCGGCGCGATCTCCTTTTCGGCAAAGGCGTGCACGCTTTCGCGCAGGAGGTCGATGTCGTCACCGAGGGAGAATGGGCGCATGAAAGGGTTCTCTTGAAAAAACGGGTAAATGGTACCGCGCACGCGCGATCGGTGCTGGCATCCGCAGGCACGGCTTGACATGAATGCACAATGTGCACAAATATACTTTGTGCATGAATATGGAAACATCCATGGATCCAGCCATCGAGAAACCGGGCCGCAGGGCGCGCAAGCGCGAGCGGATGCTGCTGCACCTGGCCGCGACGGCGGCAGACCTGTTCGAGTCCGACGGTTACGACCACGTCACGATGGAGCAGATTGCCGAGCGCGCCGACGTCGCCAGGCGGACGCTGTACAACCATTTCCCGTCCAAGGAATCCGTGCTGGCGCACTGGGTGGACATCGAGCTGGCGAAGGATCTCGCGCACCTGCAGGCGGATGTCGCGCGGCGGCGCACGTTCCGCTCGCGGGCGGCGTGCGTGCTGGATGCGTCGGCGCAATGGTGCGAGGCGCATCCGGATTTCCTCAGGACGTACCTGCGATACCGGCTGCAGACGGTCGGCGGCGGCAGCGTGCGCGGCGGCGAGGCCATGCGGAGCGACATGGCGACGACGTGGCTCCGCCTGATCGCCGCCGGCCAGGAGACGGGCGAGCTCGTGCATGATTTCCCGGCCGCACAGCTCGCGGCCTTGTTCCAGCACCTGTACCTCGGCGCCTTGCTGCGCTGGCTGAACGAGCCCGGGCTGTCCCTGAAAGCGGAATTCGCCGCGGTGCTCGACCTGTTCGTGGAGGGTGCGAGGCAGCGCGCCGGAGGTGTTTCATGAGCGCTTCGTCGTTGCCCGTCGTCGTCATCGGGGCGGGGCTTGCCGGCTTGTCCGCGGCCGTGCGGCTCGGCCGGGCGGGCCATCGCGTGACGATCCTCGAGGCCGGCTCGGGCATCGGTGGTTGCTGCTCGACCGAAAGCGTCGACGGATTCCGTTTCAACAACGGGGCCATCTACGTGGCCACGCCGTCGCTGCTGCGCCATGCCTTCGCGCGGCTGGGCCTGGCCCTCGACGAACAGGTGCGGATGCGCTGCATCGAGGTGCCGCAGCTGAGCATCCTGGACAACGGCACGCGCGTGTTCACCACGACAACACAAGGCTCGTGGGTACAGGGCGAGCGCGCCGCCGAGCGTACCGGGCGTTACCGGTCCGAACTGGACGACCTCTGCCGCGCATGGCGCCCGGTCTACCGCACCCTGATGGACGAGGTGCTCCCGCACGAGTTGTCCCTGTGGCGGGTCCTGTCGCGGTTGTGGCGCCATCTGCCGAAGATGTCCGGATCGGTGGCGGACCTGCTGCGGAAAAGCTTTTCGGACCCCGACACGCGCGCGGCGGCCGGCGCGATCACCCTGTACACGGGCCTGGCCCCGCAGGACACGCCGGCGACCCAGATCGTCGGCCTGCTGGCTCTCCTGGACGAGGGTTTCCGGCTTCCCGAAGGCGGCATGGGGCGCATCCCGGACGCTCTCGGGCAGGCGGCCGTCGCGCAGGGCGTCGAACTTCGCCTGCATGCGGCGGTGGATCGCATCGCCGTCCGCCACGGTGGCGTGCAGGGAGTGCACCTGGCCGATGGCGAATTCGTGCCGGCACGCACCGTGGTCGCGACCCCCTCGGCGGTACAGACCGTCAAGGACATGCTGGATCCCGGCATCGTCCCGAAAAGTCTTGCACGGCGTGCGCAAAAGGCGCCGTTGTCGCACCGCGCCATTTCCATCCAGCTTGGCGTGCAATGGGAGGAGCCGGCCACGGCGCGGGCCTTTGCCGTCAACCACGTGCCGCCGCTGGAAAAGCAGGGGCTTTTTCACCTGCCGGCGGAAGGGGAGGTGCGCTGGTTCAGCCGCACCTGTCCCGCCGGTACCTTGCCCGGGACCGCGCCCGAGGGCATGGCCGTCGTCGAGATGTTCGCGCCGGTGCCCGCCGGGAACGCGGAGGCGGTCGGCGACGACGAGGCGCGCGCCATCGCGGATCGCTACGTGGAGGCATGGCAGCGCGGGCGGCCTTGCCGGATCGTGGCCAGGCGCATCCTGTCGCCCCGCGATTTCGCGACCCGGCGTCATCTGTACAAGGGCGCGCTGTACGGCTTGTCGCCGGGCGTGAAGCCGACCGGATATTTTCCGCACCGGTCGGGAATCGCCGGCCTGTACCTGGCCGGGCAGACGACGTACCCGGGTTACGGCGTGGCCCCGGCGATGCTGTCCGGCATCCACGCCGCGGACGCCCTGCATGCCGAATGAAGAAGGGAGCGCCCGCGGACGCTCCCTTCCCTGCACGCGATGGCGCGGGGGCTTACTGCCCGCGCATGCGCCCGGCAAAACGCGGCGCGTTGTTGCCCATGTGCGACAGCTTGATCTTGCCGATGGCGTTGATGCGCTCCTCGGCCATGCGGTCGGCGGCCTTGTAGGTCGGGATGCCGTCGCGGTCGGCGATCTCGAAGATGCGGCCGACGTTGTAGTAGATCGTGCGCATCATGCGCATGGCGCGCTCGCGGTTGTAGCCGTCGATTTCCAGCGACACGTTCATCACGCCGCCGGCGTTGACCGCGTAGTCCGGCGCGTAGACCACGCCGCGCTTGGCCAGTTCGTCGCCGATGGCGTCGGTGGCGAGCTGGTTGTTGGCCGGGCCGCAGATGATCTTCGCCTTGATGCGGTCGATGGTGTCCTCGTTGACCGTGCCGCCGAGCGCGCACGGGCTGTAGACGTCGGCGTCCACGTCGTAGATCTCGTCCAGGCCCACGGCCTCGC